>CAITAM010000222.1 GCA_903890265.1 uncultured Pseudomonadota bacterium
CTGGTTCCATTGATGCCACGAGGTTACTCACTGACGGGATAATTATAGGCGTCGGCCCAACTCGTGGCACCGGTTTCCCTGGGGTTACGTAATGCGCACTGTTGAGGGGGGCACGGGCGAGGATAGCACCACGCGACTGGCGGGATCGACCGCCGTGGCCAGGGCCAGGTCCCCGCCGGCGGGGCGGGCGAGGGTGTAGCGGGTAATGCGGGTGGTGGTGGCGGTCGCCCGGCCGATGCGGCCAGCCGCGTGGCAGGTGGGTGGGCCGCTCGGTGGCGAGGCGCAGCTCGCGAGAAACCCGGGATCGACCGAATAGAAGAGGTAGAGGCGGCCGTTGGCAGCAAAGTTCGGGTCGAGCGCGAAGCCCGTGAGTCCGAGCTCGCCGGCGGTGCCGACCTCGCGGCTGAGGTCCACGATCGGCGCCGGGTGCGGGTGCTTCGGATCCACCACCCAGACGCGCCCGGCGCGCTCCCAGACGAAGAGCCGCCCGTCAGCGGCGACCGTCGCACCCATGGCGTCGTTCCAGGGCAGGCCATCCGGGCGGCTGACGAGGCTGTCAGTGAAGCCCGGCGGCAGCGCGAGTCCGTCGGCCCGGGCGGTCGCGCCGGGCAGCCAGAGCGGCAGGATCGCGAGCCAGGCGGTCAGCAGTAGGCGGCGCATCGAGGTCATCGGGCTCCAGTCCTGGCAGAAGCGACGGTGTCGGACCGTCCGGGGCCACCCCAGAGGTGACAGCGGTGTTACGCGGTGCAACTTCTGTGCCGAGTCCAATTTGTCCCAGCAAGGATGCGCAATTGCAGCGTGTACTGGATTGTAGAAGCAACGAATCTGTAAACGAAACCGACACTTATGAGTATTACATAATACCGTCGCAAAGCGGCAAGATGGCCCGGCCTCGTGCCACGCGACCCGGGTTCGGCGCCGTTCATGTGACAGTTCATGGACAGTGTCGGGCTCGTTTCGCTAAACTGGCAGACGCGCGCAGGAATCGCGCGCACGGCGGGCGGAGTCTTCCAGCAAGGCTCCACCCGCTTCGTTTATGTGCGTCCGGCACGACCGGTGGCGGACGCCTGGATGCAAGGTGGGACGGCGGTCAGGACGACGGCCGGGCAGTGTCCCGGGCGGCTCGCCGGCCGGTCGCGATACGGCAGCTGGAGGCCAAGTGAATACACCCGCGGTGCTCGCCCTCGAGGACGGATCGGTCTTTCAGGGCCTGTCGATCGGTGCGAAGGGCAATTCGACCGGTGAGGTGGTATTCAACACGGCGATGACCGGCTACCAGGAGATCCTCACGGATCCCTCGTACTCGCGGCAGATCGTCACCCTGACCTACCCGCACATCGGCAACACCGGCACCAACCCCGAAGACCTCGAGTCATCGCAGATGCACGCGGCAGGTCTCGTCGTCCGTGACCTGCCGCTCCTCGCCAGCAACTGGCGTTCGACCGAGTCGCTCGGCGATTTCCTGGTGCGCGGCAAGATCGTGGCGATCGCCGACATCGACACGCGGCGCCTGACGCGGATCCTGCGCGACAAGGGTGCACAGGCCGGTTGCATCATGACCGGCGAGCAGGTCGACGTGGCGGCGGCGGTCCGCGCCGCGAAGATGTTCCCGGGCCTCAAGGGCATGGACCTCGCCAAGGTCGTGTCGGTCAAGAAGAGCTACCAGTGGAACGAGTCGCTGGCCTGGGACGGCCGGCAGCCAACCCTGCCGCATCCCGCGCAGCGCCTGCACGTCGTGGCCTACGACTTTGGTATCAAGCGCAACATCCTGCGCACGTTCGCGGCGATCGGTTGCCGGGTGACCGTCGTGCCGGCGACGACGCCGGCCGCCGAGGTCCTCGCGCTGCAGCCGGACGGCGTGTTCCTGTCGAACGGGCCGGGGGATCCGGAGCCTTGTGATTACGCGATCGGCGCGACGCGCGAGATCCTCGATGCCGGCATACCGCTGTTCGGTATCTGCCTCGGGCACCAGA
>CAITAM010000223.1 GCA_903890265.1 uncultured Pseudomonadota bacterium
AGCCGGCCATTCAGTGGCGCTGCGCCGGCGAACAGCTTTGCACCCGTCGGCTCGTGTTCGGCCTGCGCCGACGACAGCACAAGGAGTGCCGCGGCCGCGAGCACTCCCGGCAGCGGGCCGGCCGCGCCCCGCGGGCCACGACCGCGCCCGCCCGCGGTGCGCTCAGCGGGGTGCGTATGCACACCCTTTACCGACCCCGTAAGCCGGGTCACCGAACGTCGCGTTGGTGCAGCTGACCGCGCCGCTCAGCCCGGTCCGGGCCGTCCAGCGGCTCCCGGCGCCGTACCAGACGGTGGCGGTGACACCGGCCGGCAGCGGGCAACTGCCGCCTTCCTGGGCGCAGGTCTGCGCTGCCGGCGGCGGCGCCGGCACGTAGCTGCAGTACTTCTTCACACCGTAGTCCGGGTCGCCGAAGGTCGCGTTGTTGCAGGCGACCGCGCCGCTGCGGCTGCCCAGCAGCGCGTAGCTCGAGCCTTGGCCGTACCAGACGGTGGCAGTCTGTCCCGCGGGAACCGTGCAGACGCCGTTCTCGGTCGCGCAGCGCACCGCGTTGGCCGGCGGGCTCGCCGCGGGGCCGCTGACGCTGATCGGGGTCGAGACGCTCGGCACGCCGGTCGATGACAGGGCGAAGAGCATGTAGTTGCCCGGCAGCAGGATGCCGGGATCGGCTGGCAGCAGCAGCTCGAAGCTGCCATTGCCACGCGCACGGGCGAAGAGCGGCACCCGACGCTGGTCGTTGTTGACCGTGTGCGTCGTGGCCGACAGCCGCACGAGGGCGAACGAAGCGACGTCACCGCTCGTCTGCACGGCGAGCAACGTGCCCGCAGCCGCCGTGGCCGGCGCGCTGGTGATGCCCGGGCGGGCGGCCGGCGTGCCGTCCCCGTTCAGCAGGTAGGGCGGCGTGAGGATCTCCGCGTCCAGATGGTTCTGCGGACAGCCTACGCCGCACTGGCCGCCGCCGCCGACGAACACGCGGCCATCGGCCATCAGCAGCGCGGTGCTGTGGTAGGTACGCGGAATCTGCATCGGCGCGAGCAGGTTCCACTGCTGCGTGACCGGGCTCCAGATCTCGGGAACGAGCACCGCCGCCGTGTCGGTGAACGGCTGCGGGATACTCTGCCCGCCGACGATCACGACTTCGCCGTCCGGCAGCACGACACCGTTCGAGAACGAGCGCGGGTAGGTCATCGAGCTGACCGGCGTGACCTGCACCGGTGCACTCGGGCCACCACTGATGTCGAGCACCACCGCCGCGCTGCCGGCGTAGGTCACCGAGCCCGGCACGTCCTGGTCGTAGCTCGGCGCGCCGCCGGCCTTGAGGATCTTGCCGATGTCGTACATGACGGCATTGCCGTTGATGCTGAACACGTCATTGCCACGGTTGCCGGCGGGCGTGATCGAGCCATTGCCGGCGGTCGTGATCCAGTTCATGTTCGCGCTCGGCCCGGCGTGAAAGACCGTGCCGTTGGACGAGGCGAACAGCCAGAGGTGGTTGTCGCCGCGGTAGATACCCTTCGGGTCGGGCCCGACGATGGCGGTCTCCGGCACGCCGTTAAGGACCGTCCAGCCACCGGTCAGGCTGAAGCGCTCGCCGGTCTTGTTGCCCTGCCCGCCGCTCCACGAGCCACCCAGCGTGAATACGTCGCCGTTCGACAGCGGCGTGTCGGCCTCGTAGCCGCGCCAGATATTCATCTCGGCTGCCGCCGTCCAGGTGTTGCTGGCCGGATCGTAGAGCGTGGTGCGCGCACTGCTCGAACCGCCATTGACCAGCAGCTGGCCGTTCGGCAGCAATGCGGTCCCGGGGCAGAACATGTCCGAGCCCGCCTGCGTCACGACCGTACTGGTCGAGGTCTGCGTTGCCGGCGAGAAGATGCCGGTGTAGGTCTGGCCGGCACGCGAGCCGATATCGCCCTCGAAGGAGTACGGCGCATTGGCCGACCACATCAGCAGGTTGCCGTTCGGCAGGTTGGCAAGCCCGATCGGCGTGACCGGCAGCGAAATCACCGGGCTCCAGCTCGAGCGCAAGGTCTTGGCGCTGGCGTTGGCCGTGTAGACGTCGAACTGGTCGTTGAGCGCCGTGGCGCCCTGGCAGGGCCACTGCGCCACCACGGCACCCGGTAACTGGGAACCGCCGAAGACGTTGAGGCACTGGCCGCTGCTCGCGGAGACGATGTGGTAGCTCGTGCCGACCGGCACCAGCTGCCACTGATCGTTGAGCGCCGAGGCGCCCTGGCAGGGCCACTGGATCATGCCGGTTCCGGCTACCTGCGAATTACCCGGTACGTTGAGGCACTGGCCGCTGTTGCCCGCGACGAGATGATAGTTCGGGCCGATCGGCACGAGAGTCCAGGTGTTGTCGCTCTGGCCGTCGCACACGGCCTGGACAATGGCGGCGCCGGCCGCGGTGCTGTTACCGCTGACGTTCACGCATTGTCCGCTGTGCACAGCGACGAGATCGGTTTTCGACGCGGTGAGCACGGCGGTCTGGCGGGTCGCGGCCTCGCCCGGGAAGGCCGTGGTAACCGCCACAACGACGAGGAAATGACAGGCGAACCGCACGCCCGCGAGCGCTGACTGTGGCACGTTGAACCCCCTAGCTTGTTTTGATCGATCGTGCAGGACGACCCTAGCAGGAGGTCATGACAGGTCGCGCGAGGTCGGACATATCGCGCCACGGATCGCGAAAACTGCGCAACCCGTCACGCAGCCCTGCTGTAAAAATTGCTGACGACACCTCGATCGGGGGCGCCATGCGTGGTATCGCGCGGGTGGGTGAGCGCACCGGTACCCGGGCCGCAGGGCCTTGCTGCGATGCCTTGCGACAGCCGGCCGGCGCGTTTGCGCCGACCGGCTGCCATCTTTTACTTGGCCGGTGAGTCCGCGGCGATCAGGGACGGGCAGTCATCGCCGGCCGGCTTGCCGGCGATGCGATCCCGGACCCACTGCAGCTGCACCGGCGAGCTCTCCGCCATCGTGGGATCGTGATCAAGGCCGGGGTAGGAACGGAAGTTGAGCTTGGTTCCCGCGCGGCAGGCCTGCGTCGCGATCTTCTTCAGCGAGTCGTAAGGCACGGTGTTGTCGCCCTCGCCACCGATGACGAAGAACGGGCCGCTGATCGGCTTCGAGCCCACGACGTTTTCGCTGACCCACGTCTGCACGGCCGCACTTCGACGCCAGTCGGTTTGCAGGGACTTACCGCCCTTGTCGTGCATGAATTTGGCGAACGCGTAGTTCCAGCAGCCTTTGCTGGTAACGTCCGGGTAGCGGGCCAGCGCCTGGCCGGCCAGCATCTGGCTGACATCGAACGATGGCGTTCTCGCCTTGACGCCGAAGGCCATGTAGGTGAGGTAGAAGGTCGCCTCGTTGGCACTGCCGCCCATCAGGCCAAGGAGGTCGCCGATATCGGCCGTGCCGGCGACCGATATGGCACCGAGGTAGTTCGGATCTTTCAGCGCGACCTGCTGTTCGGCGACGCCCCATGCTGCCAGTCCGCCCTGCGAGTGGCCGATGACCGTCCATCGCGCGGCGAGGTTGGCAACCGCCTTGTGCGCGGCCGGCACCGAAAAAATCACGTCGTGGGCCTGGGCCAGCCGGTTCACGTACTGGTGCGCGCCGCTGGTGCCGAGTCCGTGGTAGTCGGTGGCGATCACGGCGAAGCCCGCGCGCACCATCGGCATCAGGCCTTCCTCGCCGTATTCCATGTCCTTCATCAGCGACGGCGCGCACTGGCGGGCGACGCCGCTGGTGCCGTGCGCCCAGGCGATCACCGGCCAGCCACCGGCCGGCGGGCTGCCCGCCGGAATCAGCACGACGCCGGACGTGCCGACGCTGCGCCCTTCGGCATCCTTCGAGTGATAAAGAATGCGCACCGCGTGCGCGCCGGCCGGGAGCGCATAGGCCGAGCTCGGCTCGGACTTGAGCAGGTCGCCGGGCTGGGTACCGGCAAGGCTTGGCGTCTCGTAGAGGTCCGAACGCGGCAGCGCCACGGCCTTCTCCATGCGCACGGCATCCGCCACGGACTTGGGATACGCCAGCGGCGCGGCGCTGTCGTCGGCCCGCACGGCGGCGGCGCCGGTCAGGGCGAGTACGCACAGGCCAAGGCGCCAGCGGGCGCGGACAGGTGGCACGTGAGTCGTCGTAACGGTGCTGAGATGGCTAGTCATAACGGGGCTCCTCCCGGGGCAGTGGAACGCTCGCTCGTGAGTGTACGGCGGATGACTCCCGCGCGCAGGAGGCACGCCAGGGCGACGGCACGCTGCGCTGCGATTGCTTATGTCGCGAGTTCCCCGTGCCCGAGTGCGTGCCTTGTCACAGATTGCGCAGGGTCCCGTGGTCGCGCTCGCGCGCAGTGCTAGAAAACAGCCATTACCGCCGCGGCAAGCGACGGGCGCCGTATCTGCAACGTCGGGGAGTCTGCATGTCATCCGTGATCACCGCTGACCGAGTGCCCGCCATCACGCGTGGCCTCCTGTCCCTCGCAGTCGCTGCTCTACTGGCCACTCCGCTCGCGGCCGGCGCGGGCTCGACCACCGTCCCGCGGGTCAAGCAGGACCCGCCCTCCACCCCGCCTGCCGCGAATTTCCCGGACAAGACCGGCCAGTGGGCCAACTTCCCGGCCGCGCCGCCGAGCCAGACGGGCCCGTTCTTCGCGGCCCTCGGCGCCAACGGCCGGACCTGCGCCACGTGCCATGCACCGAACGACGCGTGGACCGCGACGCCGGGCGCGCTGCAGAAGCGCTTCGCGGCGACCAACGGCGCCGACGCCATCTTTCTCGGTCTCGACGGCACGAACTGCCCGACGCTGCCGACGGCGACGGTCAGCCAGCACCAGGCGGCTTCGTCGCTGCTGCTGACGAGCGGTCTCATCCGCGTCGAGCTGACGCCCCCGGCCAGCGCCGATTTCACGGTGGCGAGCGTCAGCAATCCCTACGGCTGTGGCTCGACCACGGCGGTGTCGGTCTACCGGCGTATTCTCGCGACGACGAATCTCTCCTTCCTGTCGACCGTCATGTGGGACGGCCGCGAGACCGCGGCAGGCTCGACGGTCTACGCCGATCTCATCAGGCAGGCGACCGATGCGGTGAAGAACCATGCCGCGGCGACGCAGTCCGAGCTTGCGGCGGATGCCAGCGGCATCACGGCGAGCGTGGGTTTCGAGCTCGGCCAGTACACCGCGCAGCAGGTGGATACGGCGGCGGGCTCACTGACCGCGCCGGCGCCCGGCGGCCTGGTGGCGGCCACGGGTGGCGCGGCCAACCTCGCGCAGCAGCCGTTCACCGCCGGCGAGAACAACGCGAGCCTCACGCCGACGGTATTCACCGTGTTCAAGCCCTGGGAGTCGATTGCGGTGACGGCGAGTTCGCCGGCTGCCGTCAGGGCCCAGGCCTCGATCGGCCGCGGCGAGTCGCTGTTCAACTCGATGCCGTTCACCATCACGAACGTCGCGGGTCTGAACGACGTGCCGGGCCCGAACGGGGCGTCGCGCAAGACGCTGGTCGGCACCTGCGGCACCTGCCACAACTCGAGCAATGCCGGTAGCCACTCCAGCGTCCTGCTCGTCGACGAGGGCCAGGCGCACCGGGCCGTGGCCGGGCTGCCGTCGATCACGCTCGTCAGCAACACCACGAAGGCCACGGTCACGGTAACCGATCCGGGTGCGGCTCTCGCGACCGGCAAGTTCGCCGACATCGGCAAGTTCAAGGTGCCGACGCTGCGTGGTCTGGCGGCTCGGGCGCCTTACTTCCACGACGGCTCGGCGCGTTCGCTCGATGACGTCGTCAGCTTCTACAACACGCGCTTCAACCTCAACCTGAGCGCAACCCAGCACGCGGATCTCGTTGCCTTCCTGAGCGCCCTCTGACCGCTCCCGGAGTCGCGCGCCGGTCGCGCCGGTTAGACCGGTCCGACCGGCGGGCGGTTGCCCGCGCCGCCCCGGGACGGGGACAATGCCGGATCGCCTGGCGACCCGGAGTCCGACCGATGATTCGTTCCGCCCGATTGCTGTCCGCAGCCCGCGTCGTCACGCTCGCACTCGGTGCGATCCTCGGTGGCGCCGCGACCGTCTCCGCCCGACCGTTCACGGCGGACGATCTCGTCAGCCTGCGCCGGATCTCGGCGCCGACCCTGTCCGCCGACGGCCGTCTCGTGGCCTATGTCGTGCGCGAT
>CAITAM010000224.1 GCA_903890265.1 uncultured Pseudomonadota bacterium
CGAGGATTGCATGCAAGCCCTGTTCGACATCGCCGCCGACCTCGACACGCCGGTCTCGGCTTACCTGAAGCTGCGGCCGTTCAAGCCCCGCTTCCTGCTCGAGAGCGTCGAGGGCGGCGAGCGGGTCGCCCGCTACTCGTTCATCGGCTTCGGCGACTGCCTGTCCCTGACGATCGGCGCGGGCGGCGTCGACCTGACCCGGGCCGGCACGCGCGTCGTTGAGCACCGCCCGCGGCCCCGCTCGGCGGCGGAGCTCTACGCGATATTCCGCGAAGCGCTGTCGCACGCGCCGCGACCGGAGCAGGGACAGCTCGACCTGCCACTGGCCGGCGGACTGGTGGGTGTCTCGGCGTACGACCTCGTGCGCTACATGGAGCGCGTGCCGGCGCGTCATCCCGAACTTCCCGGCGTACCGGATGCGAGCTACATCGCGCCCGAGTCCCTGCTGTGCTTCGACCATGTCACGCACCGCATGGCACTCCTGCACGCTGGCAGCGACGCCGAGCGCGCCGCGCTGAAGCACGAGATCGTGCGCGCGCTGCAGGGCGGCCACGCCGCGGGCCGCCGGCCGGCGCGCGTCGCGCCGGCGGTGGCGAGCCTCAGCCGCGCCGATTACCTGGAGCGCGTGCAGCGAGCCAAGGAGTACATCGCCGCAGGCGACGTCTACCAGCTCGTGCTCTCGGCGCGATTTGCCGGTGAGTGTGAGCTCGATCCGTTCCTCGCCTACCGCGCGCTCAGGCTGCTGAACCCGTCCCCGTACATGTACTTCTGCGAGCTCGGCGAGCACACGATCGTCGGCTCGTCGCCGGAAGCCCTGGTGAAGCTGCAGGCCGGCAACGCGAGCCTGCGGCCCATCGCCGGAACACGGCCGCGTGGCAGCGATCCGGAATCTGACGCGGCGCACGAGCGCGAACTGCTCGCCGACGTCAAGGAGAATTCCGAGCACGTGATGCTCGTCGATCTCGCACGCAACGATCTCGGTCGTGTCGCCGAGGCGGGCAGCGTCCGCGTCAACCCGTTTCGCGTCATCGAGCGCTACAGCCATGTCATGCACATGGTGAGCGGCGTGACCGGCCGCCTGAAGGCGGGCTGCGACGCCTTTGACCTGTTCGGTGCCGCCTTTCCGGCCGGCACGCTGGTCGGCGCGCCGAAGGTTCGTGCGATGCAGCTCATCGAGGAACTCGAGCCGGTGCGGCGCGGCTTCTATGGCGGCACCGTCGGCTACTTCGGCAGCGGTGGCCAGATGGATCAGGCCATCACCATCCGCACGCTGGTCTTTGGCAACGGCGGGTACTCCTACCAGGCCGGCGCCGGCATCGTGGCCGACAGCGTGCCCGACCTGGAGTACGACGAGGTCCTTGCCAAGAGTGCGGTGCTGGGTCGCGCGCTGGTGCTCGCGAAGGAGGAACTGTGAGCCCGAGGCTGCTGCTGATCGACAACTACGACTCGTTTACCTACAACCTGGTGCAGGCCTTCCAGGTGGAGGGTGCCGAGGTTCTCGTCCGTCGCAACGATGACATCACGGTCGACGAGGCCCTTGGCCTCGGGGCGACGCACCTCTGCATTTCCCCCGGTCCCGGCACGCCGCACGATGCCGGCGTGTCGATGGCCATGATCCGCGCCTTCGCCGGGCGCCTTCCGGTGCTCGGGGTCTGCCTGGGTCATCAGTCGATCGTCGAGGTGTTCGGCGGCGCCGTGGTGCGCCACTCCCGCCTCATGCACGGCAAGACGTCCGCCGTCCGGCACGACGGGCGCGGCGTGTACACCGGCCTGTCGAATCCGTTCCAGGCCGGTCGCTACCACTCGCTGATTGCGCTGGAGGACCGTCTGCCGGCCGAGCTCGTCGTCACCTCGCGTACCGAGGAGGGCGAGATCATGGGCGTGCGCCACGTCCGCGAGTGGATCGAGGGCGTGCAGTTTCATCCGGAATCGGTACTCACCCCCGAGGGTCAGCGGCTGCTTGCCAATTTCCTCGCGGCTGGCGCCGCGACGGCCTGAGTCAGGGTAGCGCCGCCGTGAGTTCAACGCTGAAGCCCCTGCTCGAGCGACTGCTCGATGGCCGCTCGCTGACCGAAGCCGAGGCGGAGCAGGTACTGACCGGGCTCACCGAGCCCACGCTCGCGCCGGCCGTGGCCGGTGCCGTGCTCGCCGCGCTGCGTGCCAAGGGCGTGACGGCCGATGAACTGCGCGGCTTTGCGCGCGGCATGCGCCGCCTTGCCCGGCGCCCGACGCTGCCTGACGTGGGTCCGACCGTGGACGTGGTCGGCACGGGCGGTGACTCCTCGCACAGCTACAACCTCTCGACGGGGGCGGCGCTGCTCGCCGTCGCCGCCGGCGCGCGGGTCACGAAGCACGGCAACCGCTCCGTCTCGTCGCGGTCCGGCAGTGCGGATCTGCTGGAGGCCCTCGGCCTGCCGCTGCCGCTCGATGAAGCGGCCGCGGGCCGCTGCCTGGCTGACACGGGCTTTACGTTCCTCTACGCGCCGCACTACCACCCCGCGATGAAGTCGATCGCCCCGGTACGCGCGGCGCTGGGCGTGCGCACGGTCTTCAACCTGCTCGGACCACTGACCAACCCGGCCGAGCCGCCCTACCAGCTGATCGGTGCCTACAGCACGGACGCGGCCCGTCTGCTGGCCGGCGCACTCGCCGGCCTGCCGGCGCGCCGCTCGTACGTGGTGCACGGCGACCCCGGCTGGGACGAACCGACACCGGTCGGGCCGTTTCTGCTGCTGACGGTCGAGAACGGCGTCGTGACAGAGTCGCGTCGCAGCGCCGAGGACTACGGCCTGCCGGCCTGCAGTGCCGAGAGCCTGAGAGGTGGCGATGCCGCCTACAACGCGGCGGCACTGACCGCGGTGTTCGAGGGCCGTGATCGCGGGCCGCACCGCGATGCACTGGTCATGGGTGCAGGGCTCGTGCTCGAACTCATCGGCAAGGCCCGTGATGCCCGCGAGTCGGCGCGGCTCGCGGCAGCGGCGATCGACGACGGCCGCGCACGCGACCTCCTGCGGGCTCTCGCGCGTTTCGGCGCGGCCCAGCGCCCGGTGGCCGGCGCATGAGCGGCGAGACGGATTTCCTGGCCGCCATGGCCCGCGCCAGCGAAGCGCGCTCGGCGGCGGCGGCGGCGGCGGTGCCGCTTCGCGAGCTCGTGGCCGCGATCCGCGACGTACCGGCCGGCCCGACGCTCCGGCTGTCGGCCGAGGGCTTTGACCTCATCATGGAGCTCAAGCTGTCCTCGCCGGCCAACGGCGTGCTGGCGGCCGACAGCCTGGACGCGCGGGCACAGGTGGAACGCTACGCCGCGGCCGGCGCCGCGGTGGTGTCGGTGCTGACGGAGCCCGAGCGCTTTCGCGGTACGCTCGATCACCTGACGACCGCGGTCGCGGCCCTGCGGCCACACGGCATTCCGGTGATGCGCAAGGACTTCCTCGTCGATGCCTACCAGCTCTACGAGGCGCGGCGTTACGGCGCCGGCGGCGTGCTGCTGATCTGCCGCATGCTCACGCCGCAACGGCTGCGCGAGCTTGTCATGCTGGCCGCGGACCTTGGGCTGTTCGTCCTTCTCGAGACCTTCGACGAGGCCGACATTGCCGCCGCCGCGGCGGTGGCCCGCGACTGGTCGGGCCCCGCGCGCGAGCTCCTGATCGGCGTCAACAGCCGCGACCTCGTCACTCTAAAGGTCGTGCCGGAGCGACTGCTGGCACTCGCCGGGCACCTGCCCCGCGCCTGGCCGCGCGTGGCCGAGAGTGGCCTGAACGACGCGGCCGATGCGCGCCGTCTGGCGGGCGCGGGCTACGACCTCGCGCTGGTCGGCACCGCCCTGATGGCCGCAGCCGATCCGGTGCGGCTCGGCGCCGACATGCTGAGCGCCGGTCGCGACGCCGTCCGCGCGAGATCCGCGCCGTGAGCTTTTTCGTCAAGATCTGCGGTCTCACGCGCGCGGACGCGGTGGCTGCCGCCGTGCAGGGCGGCGCGGACGCGATCGGCTTTGTCTTCGCGCCCTCGCCACGTGCCGTGACGCCGGCGCGGGCGGCCGAGCTCGTGGCGGGTCTGCCGGCGTCGGTCGAGGTGATCGCCGTCTGCCGGCACCCGTCGCAGGCGCTGGTCGACGAGATCGTCACGGTGCTGAAGCCGCACCGGCTGCAGACCGATGAGGCCGATTTCGCGTCGCTGCGGCTGCCCCCCGAGGTCAGCCCGCTGCCGGTGCTGCGCTCCGGAGCCGCGCCGCCGGCCCGCTTGCCGGCCCGCTTTCTCTACGAAGGCGAGCACAGCGGCTCGGGGACCGTCGCCGACTGGGCCGCCGCCGCCGGGCTCGCCAGGGCGGGCGGCCTCGTCCTCGCCGGCGGCCTGCGGGCGGCCAACGTCGCCGATGCCATCGCCGCGGTCCGCCCGGCCGGCGTCGACGTGTCGTCCGGCGTCGAGTCGGCGCCCGGCATCAAGGATCCGGAGCTCATTCGTCAGTTCATCGCCCTTGCGCGCGCAAGCGCCCGTACCCTGTCTGGAGACCCCTCATGAGTCTGACCATCGACGCAGCCTCGGCTGCGGACCTGCTCGCCCGGGAAATCCGCGGCGAGTTTCCCGACGAGCGGGGCCGCTTCGGCCCGTTCGGCGGACGCTACGTGCCCGAGACCCTGATCCCGGCGCTGGACCGGCTGGAGCAGGGTATCCACCGCTGGCTGAAGGACCCCGAGTACCAGGCGGACCTCGCCCGTGAGCTCAACACCTGGGTCGGCCGGCCGACACCGCTCAGTTACGCACCGACGCTGTCGGCGCGCTGGGGCGCCGAGATCTGGATGAAGCGCGAGGATCTCGCCCACACCGGTGCGCACAAGATCAACAGCGCCATCGGCCAGGCGCTCCTGGCCAAGCGGCTCGGCGCGAAGCGGGTGGTGGCCGAGACCGGCGCCGGCCAGCACGGCGTGGCGAGCGCGGCGGCCTGTGCTCGCCTCGGCCTGCCGGTCACGGTCTACATGGGCGCGGTCGACATCGAGCGCCAGGCCCCGAACGTCGGCCGCATGAAGCTCATGGGTGCGACGGTGAAGCCGGTGACGAGCGGTGACCAGACGCTGCGGGCGGCGGTCGACGAGGCGCTGCGCGACTGGGTCTCGGATCCGAGCGGCACCTATTACCTGCTCGGCTCCGCGATCGGACCTCACCCCTATCCGTATCTCGTGCGCGAGCTGCAGGCGATCATCGGCCGCGAATCGCGCGTGCAGATGATGGCTCAGGCCGGCGGTCTCCCGCACGCGGTGTTCGCCTGCGTCGGCGGCGGTTCGAACGCCATCGGACTTTTTCATCCGTTCATCGGTGACCGTGACGTGGCGATCCGCGGCGTCGAGGCTGGCGGACGTGGCCCGGGGCTCGGCGACAACTCGGCGACGCTGGTCAGCGGCACGCCGGGCGTCCTGCAGGGCGCTTACAGCCTGCTGCTGCAGGACGCGCACGGCCAGATTCAGGAGACGCACTCCGTGTCGGCCGGGCTCGATTACCCGGGCGTCGGCCCGGAGCATGCCTTCCTCAAGACCGTCGGCCGGGTCGACTACGAGAGCATCGGCGACGACGAGGCCCTCGCGGCGCTCGAGGAACTGGCCTGCGCCGAGGGCATCCTGTCAGCGATCGAGACCGCCCATGCCTTCGCCGCAGCGAAGAGCTATGCCAAGGCGCACCCGCGGTCGCGCATCCTGATCGGCCTGTCTGGCCGGGGTGACAAGGACATGCCGACGTTGGCGCGGACACTACTCAAGGGAAAGCTCTGATGAACACCAGCAAAGACATCGGTGCGGCGATCGCGGCGGCGACCGCGGCCAAGCGCCCGGCCATCGTCGCCTTCATGACGGCGGGCTTCCCGAAGCGTGCCGACTTCATTGCGACGCTGAACCGGATCGGTTCGGCGGCCGACGTGATCGAGATCGGCGTGCCGTTCACGGACCCGATGGCAGACGGCATGACCATCCAGCGGGCGAGCGAGGCGGCGCTGCACGAGGGCGTGACGCTCACCTGGATCCTGTCAGAACTGACCGCGGCGCCGGTCAAGCCCGCCGCACCGCTGCTCCTCATGAGCTACTTAAACCCGCTGCTGCGCTTTGGCTTCGAGCGGCTGCCGGCCGCGGCCCGTGCCGCGGGAGTCTCCGGCTTCATCGTGCCGGACCTGCCGCGCGAGGAGGCGGCCGAGTTCGATGCCGCCCTGAAGGCCGAGGGTCTCGCGCTCGTGCAGATGGTCACGCCGGTGACGCCGCGCGACCGGCTGGAGGCGCTCTGCCGCCCGGCCGGCGGCTTCGTCTACGCGGTGACCATGACCGGGACGACCGGCAAGGTCGTCGACGTGCCAGACGAGGTGCTGACCTACCTCGACGCGGTCCGGGCGGCGTCCGGGGCCCCGGTCTGTGCCGGTTTTGGCATCCGCAACCGGGCGCAGGTCGAGCGTCTCGCGCCGCACGTCGACGGCGTGATCGTGGGCTCCGCGCTGGTCGAGGTGCTGGAGCGGGGCGAGGACCCGGCGGCGTTCCTGCGCGGGCTGCACCTGTGACCTGCCGGACCGACGCGGGGCTGTCACCCGCAGCCGCTAGATTGCGCGCGGGACCACCCGTTGCCCCCATTGCCCAAGGAACCAGACCATGACCGTGTTTCGGACCCCGACCCTCGTTGCAGCGCTCGCCCTCGCTTTTGCCGGCACCGTGCCGGCGCACGCCCAGGCGCCCGCCACGCCGGCCTCGCCCGCTCCCCTCAAGAACGACGAGGCGAGCTACATCATCGGCCTCGACATCGCCGGCCAGATGAAGCAGAGCGGCATGGCGCCGGATCTGTCCGAGGCGGGTATCGCACGGGGACTCAAGGACGGCTTTGCCGGCAAGACCGTGTCGAAGGAGGACCAGCAGCGGCTGGGGCAGTGGGCGCAGACGCAGCGCGAGGCGCATGCCGCGCGGAACGAGGCGGCGGCAACCGCGTTCCTCGCCAAGAACGGCAAGGAGCCCGGCGTCGTGACCACGGCCTCGGGCCTGCAGTACCGGATCGTTGAGGCCGGCAATGCCAGCGAGGCATCGCCGAAGGCGGACGACCGCGTGTCGGTCAACTACCGCGGCAAGCTGCTCGACGGAACCGAGTTCGACAGCTCCTATTCGCGCGGTCAGCCTGCGACGTTCGGCGTCGGTCAGGTGATTCCGGGCTGGACGGAAGCGCTGCAGATGATGAAGCCGGGCTCGAAGTGGCAGCTCTTCATTCCACCGGCGCTCGCCTACGGCAAGACGGACCGTCCGGGAATCCCCGGCAATTCGCTGCTGATCTTCGACGTCGAATTGCTCTCGGTGGTCGCCAAGGCACCGTAACCCCCGGACGGCGAGACGGCCATGGAGCGCCCGGACAGCCAGCGGCGATCGATGCTGGGTCGCGTGCTCCTGGCCGCACTCGGTGGGCTCGCCGCCGGCCGGGCTCGGGCGGACGGCAGCGAGCTGCCGCCCGGCGCCAGCCTGCCGCCGCTCACGCTCGCCGGGCTCAACGGCCCGGACCGCACGTTCGCCGATTACCGCGGCCGGCCCCTCCTGATCAACGTCTGGGCGAGCTGGTGTGGTCCGTGTCGCGCCGAGGCCGCGTCCCTCGAGCGCCTCGCGTGGCTGCACGGTGGCAAGCACTTCGCGATCATCGGTGTCTCGACCGACGACGATGCGGTCCAGGCGCGAAGCTGGCTGCAGCACTCCAACGCGACCATCAGCCACTACCTCGACCACCGGCTGGTGCTCGAGCACCTGCTCGGTGCGAGCCGCCTGCCGCTGACCGTGCTGGTGGCTGCCGACGGGCGTGTCCTCGACCGCGTTCACGGCGCGAGGGAGTGGGACAGCGCTGAGTCTCGGGCGTACCTCGCCCGGGTATTCCGCGATCCGGCGATTGCCGGCACGCCCTAGCACCCGCGCGGCGCCTCGAGCGGCGGTCGTGCCACTGTCACGTCGCGAGACGAGACTAGAGGACCGGACGTCGCGGAGTGGTGCGGTGAAGAGAGGCTGTCGTTACGCAGCGGTGCGGGTCGCGGTGCTCACGGCGACGGCGTTCTGCGTCTGCCTGCCGTGCCGGGCGGCGGCCGCCGAACCGGGCGCCGACGAGGCCGCCGCCTGGGTCGCTTCGCTGCCGGCAACCGCCGCGGAGCGGCTGCGGCTGGCGGCAGCCGCGCTCGATCGGGGTGATGCAGAGACCGCGCTCAAAATCTATGAACTGGTCAGTGGCGAGGGCGAATACCTCGAGGCCGAGACCGGACAAGTTCGTGCGGCGCTCGCGAACGGCGAGACGCGCAAGGCCGTGGCCTACGGCAGCCGAGTGGCCGACGAGAACAGGGACTCCCTGGAGGCGCAGCTCCTGCTCGTCTACCTGGTGGACCGCACCGGCAAGCCCGAGTTTGCGCTCGAGAATCTCGAGCGGATGAAGGCGAGTGATGCCGCGCAGGCGCGGCTCCTCGCGAGCCTTCGCGCCGAACTCCTCATCGACCGGGGACGTGCGGTGGAGGCTCTCGAGGGGCTCGAGGCCCTGCCGCCGGACGCTCAGGACGCCGGCGTGCAGGCCCTGCGCGGGCGCGCCGAGCGGGCGCTTGGCCGAATCCCTGCCGCGCCGCGGCCC
>CAITAM010000225.1 GCA_903890265.1 uncultured Pseudomonadota bacterium
GAGCAAAATCCGCTCGATACCGTAGCTGTCGATCAAGCTGCGGATGTTGTCTGGCCCGAACACCTCGATGCCGTTGACGAAGCTGCCCCACAGGCTCTTGTTGTCGTCGATGAAGCACAGCGGCAGGCACTCGGACGAAGCGATGAGTGATGACGCCAGCTGGGCTCCCGCACTGCCTGCACCGTAAATCATCACTCGCGACACACGCCGCCGGCCGACCCCGTTCAGGAACAGCAGCCGGACGATGAATCGCGTGCCTCCGACATAGAGCAAGGCGAGGTTGAAAAACGTCACCAGCGCACTCAGCGGCAGGTGTGTGTCGCCAAACAGGCGGTCCGTGACGGCGAGGGCCACGACCGAGCAGCTCACGCCCATCGCTACCGCGGATATGGCACGCGGCGCGATAAAACGAACGACCGCGCGATAGAGCCCGAGGACCCCGAATACCGCGATACTGAGCACGAGGCAGGCCAGTACCCAGATCAAGGGAACGCCGATGGACGGTGACCATTTTTCCTGGTTCAGGGCAAGCGCGGACCACAGGGCGACCGGCATCATCACCAGGTCGGCGCCGACCATCACGGCCCGCTTGCCAGCTCGGGGCAGGAGCAGGAGGCCCGACAGGACTGTACCCTGGCGCTTGATTTTTTTACCGATCATCCGCTTTCCGGCGTCCTTGCATGCGAGCGCCGGCGCCGAGGGCCTGGCGTGTCGCAGCCTAGCCCGGGATCGCTGGCGGGCCCGGTGAGAAGACGAGCGCGTGGCCCGATTTTAGCATCTCGCGCCCGCACCCCTCAAATAACGGCCCCGGTCCTAACCGGTTGACGCATCCCGGGAAAAACGCCTGAAAACCCTTAAGCCCGGGCCGGGCGGCGTGCGGGCCCGGTCGCTAGAAGCGCCCGATGGCCGCCGCCGCGATGGCAAGGTTGTAGATGATCGTGGTCACCGCCGTCCAAAGTGGCAATGGGCGCATCTTCTCGGCATCGAGCGGCACGACAACCGTATCGCCTGGCCGTACCTCCACGTTCGACGACGCCGTCCAGCCCGTGCCGGAGCCCACCACGCTGCCATTGGCACGCACGATGTAGATGCGCTTGTGATCGGCCTTTGATGTCGTGCCGCCACTCAGCGCCACGACCTGGTCGCGTGTCAGGTGCGGCTTGTATAGATGCGAGGTCGGGCTCTGGACCTCACCGAGGACGCTGACCTCCTGAGTCTGCCGGGGGACCACGAGGTAGTCCCCGTCGCGCAGGGTGACGTCGCCGGGTCCGCCCTCGACACCCGCCATGATTTCGTTCAGGTCGATGACCAGTCGGCCGACGGGCTTGGCATCGCGGAGCTGATCAAGCAGCCCCTGACCCGCGGAAAGCGCCTGCACCGAACCGGGGTTTGTCTGGGCGCCCTGCAGCGACATGGCGGCGATGTCGCTTTGCAGGCGCAGGGCGAGCTGATCCAGCTGCTCCCGCTCGCGCTTCTTGAGTTCAAGGCGCGTGAACACGGCACCCTCGGCGAACGCGGTGGAGGTGACCCCGCCCGCCCGCTCCATGACGGAACGCAGGGTCTCACCGCGGCGAATCTGATAGACGCCCGGAAAGCGGACTTCGCCGGCTATCTCGATCTTCTCGACGCGCTCCCACTCCGGAGTCTTCTTAATGGTGAGCACGTCGTAAGGCTCGAGCGTTGCATTGGCACTTTCCTCACCCGCCAGCGCTTTCGCCAGATCGACCTTGTACAGTTTCGCCGTGCGCTGGCTGCCGTCCTCTATGGAGTAACGGGTGAGCTCGGCCTCCGCGCCGTAGGCCGCATCCTTCAGACCGCCGCCGGCGCGCAGCAGGTCGAGGACCCGCATGCCGGGCTCCAGTGGGTACTTGCCCTCCGCATTGACGGTGCCCACCACCGAAACCACGGTCGCCGGCACCTCCGGGCTTCCCTGGCGCCGCAGCTCCTCCATGATCGGTTCAATGAGAATTCCACGGTCGGACGTCTGGTCGAAGACGAGGATCGTGTCTCGCGGCGCAAGCCTGAGGTCGCTCTCCCCACCAGGGTGCGCCAACGCGGCGGCGAGGTCCGCCGAGAAGACCGAGATCCGCCGGGTCGCGGGATCGGAGCGCTTGACGAGCAGATAATGGACGTCCGACCGGGGCTTCAGATCATCGACCGACGTAATGACGTCCGAGAGCCGCATACCGGGGTGGAACTGGCGGGTACCCGTGCGAAATGCGTTGCCCTCAATGGAGATTGAGTTCTCAAGCACAGGCCGGATCTGCGCGACACGAACGATATCACCCGTGCGCAGCGTAAATGACTTGCCGGAGGGCACGCCGAGATCAACGCTGATCATCGTTCTCTCGTGCCGCTCGTTGATTCGCTCTACGGTTACGATACGGGGATCCGCTTCAGGCGTCAGCCCTCCCGCGAGGGCGAACAGCTCCCCCAGCGAGCGCTCACGGTCCAGCTCGTAGTACGCCGGCCGTCGCACCTCTCCATCGATACCGACACTGAGCCCCAGGGGCGGCACGAAGACGACATCACCCGTCTCAAGACGCACGTCGTTCTCGGTGTTGCCGTTGAGCAGCACGTCGTAAAGATCGAGCCGGCGAATCAGCTTTCCGTCCCGCTTGATCAGAATATTGCGGAGACTGCCGATTTCCTTCACGCCGCCGCTCGCGAACAGCGCGGCGGTGACGGACGACATGCCGCTCAGAACGTAGGAGCCGGGGTGCTCGGAGTCGCCCAGTACGAATACCCGCGTCGCACGCAGCGTGCTCATCGTCACCCGCGCATGAGTGCCGATCATCTGCTTGCCGACCATCTGCTCGATCGTCGACTTCGCCGAACCGAAGGACAGGCCGCCCACGTTCACCGGTCCGATGTCCGGGAGGCTGACGGTGCCGTCGCGTGTCACGGGCAGGCTGAGCGTCGATGACTTCTGGCCGAACAGCTCGACGTCCAGCACGTCACCCGCCGCCACCCGGTAATCGGAGGCCACGGGAATGTCGGTACCGGGCACGAAGGCATTGGGGCGGCCACGGAACATGTCGTAGCCAAAGGGCTTGAGTGCGCTTGCGCCATAGGGCTTGAGCCGGAGCAGCGTGATGCCGACCGTGAGATCCCGCAAGGCGGGCTCCGCCGACAACCGCTCCTGTGCCTGCCGCTGGGTCAGTCCGGCAAGAGGGATGGGCTCAAGACCCGGAAGCTGCAGTACCCCGTACCTTGAGAGCTCGTAGGGGTTGTGTCGAACAATCTGGTCGCGCAGTTCCTCGATGCGCTTGCGCTCTTCGGGAATCAGGCGGCGGCGCTGGTCCGGCGTCAGCAGGTCAGGATCGAGCCGCGGACGCTTCACTTCACGGATGACCTGGCGCCCGTCAGGCATGACCTCCGTGGTCGTATCGGGCCGATCGCTGCGGCCGATGAAATCGAGCTCGATCAAAAGCTGCTCGCCACCGCGGATGCGGACCGGCATCGGCAGCCGCGTCACGGGGTCTATCTCGCTGTCGGGCTGCACCTCCAGCGTATCGCCGCCTGGAGACTGTAGGACGTTGATATTCTGATTGTTTCCGGCAGTGCCGCCGATGGTGCCGGCACCCGGGAGGCCGCCCCGCCCCGCTCCCACCTGCTGCAGGATCGCGTCACGCTGTTCCTTCGGCAAGGACTGGAAGGCTTTTAACTGCTCGGCCGACTGCGCGTGAGCATTGAGCGGAATCCCGAGGGCCATGACCAGTACGGCAGACGCCAGCAGCACGACCACCCGCGGGGACATGGCGATCCTCATTCACGTTCTCCGTCAGAAGCCGAACCGGACAAGGCAGGCCGACGAGAGGCGGCAGGCCGGGCGGTATTGTGGTGCACGGCCGCAGTCAGAGCAACGGCGCCCCTGAGCGGCACTCCTGAGCTACGCCTGTTGCGCGGCGCCGTCAGGACGCAGGCACCGTGTGCGTCAGCCGAACCGCGCGGCGGCCGAGCGGGGTACAGCGCAGGCCTGCCCTAGCCTTGCGCACCGCCGCGGAGCTTGGCGAGGAGCGCAAGCGTGTTGCCGGCGCTGCCGGCGGCCACGGCCTCGCCACGCACTGCCGGCAGCAGGCCCTCCGCCAGCCGCTTGCCGAGTTCAACGCCCCATTGGTCGAACGGGTTGATGTCCCACAACACGCTCGATACGTACACCGAATGCTCGTAGAGGGCCACGAGCTTGCCCAGTGTCACGGCGTCGAGCCGCTCGAACATCAGGATCGTGCTCGGCCGGTTACCCGGATGGACCTTGTGCGGCGCGAGCTCCGCGGCACCCGGCAGGCTCATCCCGCGAGCCAACAGGTCACGCTCCGCCTCCTGCCGTGAGTAGCCGTAGGCAAATGCCTCCGCCTGGGCGACACAGTTGGCGACGGCGAGTTCGTGCATTCCTTCGAGTCCGACGGAGGACTCCGCGGCCAGCAGGAAGTCCATCGCCGTACGGGTGGTGCCCTGGTGCAGCAACTGGAAGAACGAATGCTGGCTGTTCGACCCGGGCTCACCCCAGACGACCGGGCCCGTCTCGCACGTAACGGGTGTTCCGTCCTTGCGGACGCGCTTGCCGTTACTCTCCATCATGAGTTGCTGCAGGTACGCCGGAAACCTGTGCAGGCGCTGGTCGTAGGGCAGAACCGCCAGCGTATCGTGGTTGAGGAAATTGCGATTCCAAACGGCCAGCAACCCGTGCAGCACGGGCAGGTTGCGCTCGAATGGAGCGTCGTTGAAATGCTGATCGAGCGCCGCCGCGCCCGCGAGGAACTCTTCGAAGCGCGAACTGCCAAGGGCGATCTCGATGCTGAGCCCAATCGCTGACCAGACGGAATAGCGGCCACCCACCCAATCCCACAGCGTGAACCGGCCATCCGCAGCAATCCCGAACTCGTCCATGGCGCCGTGATTGACGGACACCGCCAGAAAGTGCCGGCTCACCGCCGCCGCGCCCAGTTTGTCGACGATCCAACGGCGCGCGACTCTCGCGTTGGCCAGAGTCTCCTGCGTCGTGAAGGTCTTCGAGCAAACTATAAAGAGCGTGCTTGCGGGCTCGATGCCGGCAAGCACGTCGGCGAGCTGGGTTCCGTCGACATTCGAGACGAAATGCACGCGTATCCGCGGATTGGCATAGGAGCGCAGCGCCTCCAGCGCCATGACGGGCCCGAGATCCGAACCGCCGATACCGATGTTCACGACATCCGTGAAGCGCTGGCCGGTGGCACCCTTCCGCACGCCACCGGTCACGGCCGACACCAGCGTCCGGCACCGCTCACGCTCGGCGGCGACGACGGCGCGGACATCGGTCTCCCCGACAGACAGGGCAGGCCCGCCAGCCGCGCGCAGCGCCGTATGGAGGGCGGGACGCGACTCGGTGTTGTTCACGGGCAGGCCGGCAAACAGGGCGTCAATCGCCGGCCGGAGCCCCGACTCCTCCGCTGCGGCAATCAGGGCTGACAGCGCGGGCAGGTCGATGCGCTGGCGCGTCGCATCGAGCACCAGACCGTGGGCCGACCGGGTCAAGCCGTCGGCGCGCGCGTCGCTACCTGCAAGGTCCGTCAGTGTGGCGGCACTCAGCCGCTCCGCGTGGGACCTGAGCGCGGACTGAGTGTCAGTGCGTACCAGAGGAAGAATCTGCGACATTTTTGCGCTCAGTCCTGTACAGGCTATGGTGCCACCGTTCGTCACGCCATACCGTTGACGCTGCGCTTAGGAGCTCAGGTACGGTGGTAATACTCGAGATACCAGCGAACGAACCGGTCGACGCCGACTTCGACAGGCGTCGTCGGCGCGTAGCCGACATCCCGCGACAGGTCGTCAATATCCGCCCAGGTCGCCGGCACGTCGCCGATCTGGAGCGGAAGCATGTTCTTGATGGCCTTGCGGCCGAGAGAAGTCTCCAGAAGCTCAATGTAGCGCATCAGCTCGACCGACTGATGATTGCCGATGTTGTAGACCCGGTAGGGTGCCGAGCTCGTGCATGGATCGGGATTGGCCGCATCCCATGCCGGATTGGCTACGGGCGGCCGATCCAGGGCGCCCACGACACCGCTGACAATGTCATCGACGTACGTGAAGTCACGCCGGTGATGGCCGTGATTGAACACATCGATGGGTTTGCCCGCCAGGATGTTGCGCGCAAAGATAAAAAGCGCCATGTCCGGCCTGCCCCAGGGACCGTAGACCGTGAAAAAGCGCAGCCCCGTCGTCGGCAAGCCGAACAGTGTCGAGTACGTGTGCGCCATCAGCTCGTTGGCCTTCTTGGTCGCCGCGTAGAACGACAGGGGATGATCGACGTTCGAGTGCGGCGAAAACGGCATCGTGGTGTGCGAGCCGTACACGGAACTCGTCGATGCATAGACGAGGTGCTCGACTCCCGAGTGACGACATCCTTCGAGAACCAGCGTCGTACCGACGAGGTTGCTGTCCACGTACGCCAGGGGGTTCTCGATCGAGTAGCGCACCCCGGCCTGCGCGCCAAGGTGCACGACGCGGTTGAATTTCTCCGCCGCAAAAAGACCGGGCATCGCCACCCGGTCTTCAAGGTTCATCTGGACGAAGCGAAACCCTGAATGGCTCTCAAGGCGCGCAAGGCGTGCACGTTTCAGCGAGGGATCGTAGTAGTCGTTCAGGTTGTCGAGACCAACGACCTCGTCGCCACGCTCAAGAAGACGCGTCGCGGTATGAAAGCCGATGAAGCCCGCTGCGCCGGTGACGAGGATCTTCATTCTGGTCAGAGCCTCGCGTCGGTGCGGCTGGCTGGAAAGAGGTGCTTGATGTCGTAGACCACGTGGCGACGCTTCGCCAGTCGCTTAATGGCGGGCAGACCCATCGTCCGGAATGCGTCATGCGCTACGGCAATGACGATCGCATCGTAGGTGCCGGCTCGTGGCTTGCTGACGAGATCGAGGCCGTATTCGTGCCGGGCTGCCGTGGCGGTGATCCACGGATCGTGGATGTCGACCCGGGCGCCGTAACGATCCAGCTCCCGCACGACGTCGACGACCTTCGAGTTGCGCAGATCCGGGCAGTTCTCCTTGAACGTGAGTCCGAGAACCAACACCCTCGCACCCTTGACGGGCAGCCGGTTGTCGGACAGCAGCTTGACTATCTCACCGGCGACATAGAGACCCATGTTGTCATTGATGCGCCGCCCGGCAAGGATCATCTCGGGGTGGTAGCCGATTTCCTGCGCTTTGTGCGTGAGGTAGTAAGGGTCGACGCCAATGCAGTGACCACCGACGAGTCCGGGTCGGAACGGCAGGAAGTTCCACTTGGTGCCGGCAGCCTTCAGCACTTCCTCGGTATCGATGCCGAGGCGCTTGAATATCAGGGCCAACTCATTGATCAGCGCAATGTTGACGTCGCGCTGCGTGTTTTCGATGACCTTTGCGGCCTCCGCCACACGGATGCTCGACGCCCGGTGCGTGCCGGCCTTGATGATGCTTCGGTACACGTCATCCACCCGCTCGGCGACCTCGGGCGTGGATCCGGAGGTGATTTTCACGATGGTCGTGAGCCGGTGCTGCTTGTCACCCGGATTGATTCGCTCCGGGCTGTAGCCGACGAAGAAGTCGACATTGAACCGCAGGCCGGACGCGCGCTCGAGAATCGGTACGCAGATCTCCTCCGTGCAGCCCGGGTACACGGTCGACTCGTAAACAACGATCGACCCCTTGGTCATGACCTTGCCCACGGTCTCACTGGCCTTTTCGAGCGGTGTCAGGTCAGGGCGCTTGTACTGGTCGATCGGCGTGGGCACCGTGATGACAAAGAAATTGCAGCGCTTCAGTTCCTTCGGATCCGAGCTGTACTCAAGTTTCGCGGCCGCTTTCAGCTCCGCGCTGGTGACCTCGAGCGTCGAGTCCCGGCCCCGCCGCAGCGCCGCAACGCGCGCCTCGTTGATGTCGAATCCCAGGGTCGGATGGACATGACCGAACTCGACCGCAAGTGGCAGGCCCACGTAGCCAAGACCAACAACGCCGATACGCGGGTGCGCAGCACGCTTAACGGGGACTTTGCTCACGTTAGGGGATTCCAGTGGATTGCATGGTTACCAATAATTATACGCAGTAGACCCGGTCCGGCCGGGAGGTGCGTCGCTTTTTAGGCATCCGGCCCGGCCCGAAAAAGGCACTGGCCACCGGCGGCCCGGGCGATCGAGTCGAGACGGCGCTCGTGCAACTCCAGCTCTTCGGCGGTGGGGGCGATGATCCGGACCGCGATCGGGACCTGGGCGCCGGCCCGGGCGCGGCTGCCGGCGGTAGCCGCCGCGGTGTCCTTGGCAGGGCCGAGCACCAGCGCCCCCTGCCCACCGGTCATCGCCAGGTAGACCTCGGACAAGAGCTTGGCGTCGAGCAGCGCACCGTGCAGCTCGCGGGCCGAGTTATCGACCGAGTAGCGCTTGCAGAGCGCATCGAGACCGTTGCGCTGACCGGGGTGCAGCTGGCGCGCAAGCAGAAGGGTATCCAGCACCTTCAGGCGTGCGGCGATGGGTTCATGCGGCACGGCATTGCCGAGGCGCCTGAACTCGGCATCGAGGAAGCCGAGGTCAAACGGCGCGTTGTGGATGACGAGTTCCGCGCCGTCGATGAACTCGCTGAATTCCGCGGCGACGTCGGCGAAGCGCGGCTGGTCCTGCAGAAACTCGCGCGTCAGGCCATGGACCTGCAGGGCGCCCTCGTCGCTGTCACGATCAGGGTTGAGGTAGCGGTGGAACGTCCGCCCGGTCGGCCGGCGGTTGATGAGTTCCACACCGCCGATCTCGATGACCCGATGGTCCTTCTCGGGCTCAAGACCCGTGGTTTCTGTATCGAGCACGACCTGCCGCATGGCGTTATCCTAACGGCCGCAGGGGAAGCTCGTCGATGCCACGGTTGGCAAGCGCGTCCGCGCGCTCGTTGCCGGGATTGCCGGCATGCCCCTTGACCCACTGCCAGACGAGCGTGTGGCGCTTGACCTCGGCATCGAGCCGCTCCCAGAGATCCTGATTCTTGACCGGCTTTTTGTCGGCGGTCTTCCAGCCGCGCCGCTTCCAGTTCGCCAGCCATTCCTCGATGCCCTGCATGACGTACTTTGAGTCGGTGTACAGCGTCACCCGACAGGGACGCTTCAACGCGCTCAGCGCCTCGATGGCAGCCATGAGCTCCATCCGGTTGTTCGTCGTCGCCGGCTCACCACCCCACAGTTCCCGTTCGGCTCCGCGCGCCACGAGGTAGGCACCCCAGCCGCCGGGGCCCGGGTTACCGCGGCAGGCGCCGTCGGTGTAGATCACGACATCGTCGACAGGGGATTCGTTCATCGGCACCTTCAAGGACACCGCTCGGGTGCGGGGGGAGACAGACTCGCGGTGGGCCGGGCCAGGCTTGGCGTGAACCGTGGCGCGCGCCGGCGGATGTGCACGAGGCGGGTCGGCGCGTAGACGCGTTTGCGGGCCGCGAGCAGGTAAGCCCCGGCCAGCGGCTCCTGCTGCCGTGACCCGGGGATCGCGCTCGTGAGGCGGCCAACCCAGCGACCGGTCCGCTCGACGGCCGTGCCGAGCGAGCCGGCCTGCAGGCGCTGGCTGGGCCACAGCCCGAGGTAGCGGTGCACCGTCTCGACCTCAAAGCCC
>CAITAM010000226.1 GCA_903890265.1 uncultured Pseudomonadota bacterium
ATCAGGAAGAACACGACGGCAATGGCCGCATACACCGTCATCGTCATCCGCCAGCCGTACGGCGAGTTCTCGCTGCCGCCAAAATAGGTGGCCAGCGGCACGGCGGTGTACACAATCAAGAAGATCGGCAGGAAGGCCAGCACAAAGCGGTAGGTCGAGGCGCTGGTGCGGTCCCGTGAATCCGGCGTCAGCACGCCAAGCAGCGCCGAGTAGGGAATGTTGATCGCCGAGTACGCCACCATCATCAGGCTGAGCGTGACGTAGGCGTAGATTACTTTGCCGGTGGGGCTGAAGTCCGGGGTCGTGAAGGCGAGGACCGCGGTCACCGCCATCGGCACTGCCATCCACATAAGGTACGGCCGGAAGTGACCCCAGCGGGTATTGGTCCGGTCCGCGATGGTGCCGATCAGCGGATCGATCACGGCGTCCGCCATCCGCGTCACCAGCATCATCGTGCCCATGGCCGCGGCGCTGAGCAGAAACACGTCGGTGTAGAACTTGGCGATGTAGATGGAGAACATCTGCCAGAACATGTTCGACGCGAAGTCACCCAGACCGTAGCCTACTTTTTCTCCGACAGTGAGCCTTGGCGTCTCGCTCGGCATGGCAAACCTCGACGGATGAACGTTACTCGGGCGGTGCGAAAACGGGTGAGTGCGAGCGTCTCGCGGCTAGCGCTTGCGGACCTTCTTCTTCTGATAGGGAAACTGACCCTTGCCACGCGGCTTCGGCGGTCCGTAGCCGCCAACCCGGTCGTAGACCCGAACGTAGTCCACAATGAGCTCGGCCGGGAAGCGGGTTTCGCCGTTCGGTGCGCCGGGGAAATTTCCGCCAACCGCAACGTTCATGAGCAGGTAGAACGGCTGGTCAAAGGGCGCCGGCCACGGGTTGAGGTCGCGTGCGCTGCGCGCGACCGCGCCCTTGCCATTTCGGGTCACGCTAGAGCTCCACCAGAACGACTGCGTGGCCCAGGCCTCGCCGTCGAACAACCAGCGGATCTCGCCCGGTTCCCATTCCACGGCATAAACGTGAAAGTCACTGACGGTGCCACCGTTCGGAATCGTGTGCACGTGCGTGACGAGTTCCCGCTTCGGGAACGTCGAACCAAAGTGCACGCTGCCAAGGCACTGGCCCGGCTTCTCGCCAACGATCTCCATGACGTCGAGCTCGCCCGATGCGGCCCAGCCGCCATAGGCATCGTCCTGCGGCAGCATCCACAGCGCCGGCCACAGTCCCTTGCCATGGGGTACGCGAGCCCGGAACTCGAACCGGCCAAACTGCTTCGTGAAGAGCGGGCTGCCGTCGCGGCGGCGCGTCTTCAGGCGCCCCGAGGTGTAACCACAGCCGTGCAGCGACTCTTTGATGGCGCGGATATGGACGCAGCTATCACGGACCTCGACGTTGGACCGCTCGGCCGTGTAGTACTGCAGTTCCTCGTTACCCCAGCCCGGTACCCAGGCGTGAGCGCGGTAATCGTAGAAGCCGTTGCCGATGTCATAGTCCCACTTGCCGCGGTCGAGGTCCGTGCCCTCGAACTCGTCGGCCCACACCAGCGTCCACTGCGCCGGATCCGCGTCCGTGTGCACGGCAGGCGGTGCGGGACGTTTGCTGTTGCGTGCCATGACTGACCGATGTCCTGCCAGAGCCGCTCTAGCGGCCCTCGGGCAGCTGTGCCAATCCGGACTTGCCGGTCATCCGGCGCGCGCCGCGCAGGAACTCTCGGTACCAGTACGCGCTGTCCTTCGGGGTACGGACGAGCGTCTCGTAATCGACATGAATGATGCCAAAGCGCTTCTTGTAGCCCTCGGCCCACTCGAA
>CAITAM010000227.1 GCA_903890265.1 uncultured Pseudomonadota bacterium
CCCGGTTGACGCGGGCAGCGAGCGCCGCCCGGCGCCGGCGCTCGCTGGCGCGGAAGTCGTTCCGCGCCTGCATGATCACGCCGCCATAGAGCGCCAGCATGCTGCCGGCGCCCAGTCCCGCCGCGGTCAGGGCGGACTGGTCGTGCTGATAGAACGCGGTGTACATGGACGCCAGCGCGGCCGCGGCACCGAGCGCGAGGGCAATCCACGGACGGGCCTCGTACGCCGGCCGCGGCCACCAGACCTTGCGCGGCCGCGGCGTCATCGACGGCACGCGCCCAAACGCACCGGCAGCGCGCAGGGACCGCCGATCAACCGCGTCGCGCGGGCGGGCACGGTGGCAGTGGCAGGGATCGGCGCGGCGTAATGGGAAACCATCACTGGAAAGTCTAGGCGATGCCGCGGTTGCGCGCCGCGCCGCGTTGCGTCGCCCGGTCCCGCGACGGCGGGTCTACTCGGCTGCCTGCTCGGCAGCCGCCCGGTGGCCGGCGTCAACGTCCCGTGCCGCCTCGAGGTCAGCCCGGACCCCCTTCAAGAGGCCAGCCGGCGACGCGTCGCCGCCGTTCACGGGCGCGGCGCGGCGGACCTCGACCGGGTCCTGGTGGAATGTATTGACGGCCGCGGGGTCAATCTCGTGCACACGGGCGTTGCGGCCGCACGGCGTGTCGGACAGCACGCGCCCTTTCGGGCCCTGGCAATCGTAGAGGCGTACGGCGCTACCGCCACGCGCCTCACCGGCGACGGCGCGGGTGACCGACTGGCGCGTCGCCTGCCACTGCCGGGTGATCGCCGCGCTGCCGGGAATCTCGTAGCCACGTCCCGTCACGTACGGCAGCCCGATGACGACCGCGAGCAGCGGTATGCCAAAGGCGATGGCCGGCTTGATCCATGGGGCAGGGGCGCTCATTGCGAGAGGATGCGACAGGGGCCCGGCGACAAAACACCGACTGTTTGGCAGTCCGGCTAACTGCCGCCGGGACCACCGCCACGGCCGGGATCCGCCGTGAGCAGGACGTCGACCTGCATGTCCAGCCGGTCCGCGACCCGAAGCGCGCCAAAGAGCACCGAAAACGGCTCGAGACCCAGCGCGCGCTGACTGATGGAAAGCTCACCCACGACCCGCAGATCGTTGCCATTCGCGGTGACGGCGAGCGGTACAGTGACCTCGGTACGGCGGTCGCGGACGGTCAGGACGGCGTGCACCGCCGTCGCCGCATCGGTCCGGTCCACCCCCGTGACGGTCACCGTGATCGTCGGCCACCGCTCGCTGTCCAGAACCTGCGGGCCGAGCAGGTTATGCCGCGTACCCGCGATATCGCCCTCGGGGATGACGCCCGGAAAATCCGGACCCGCCGCCGCGCGCTCGGCCGGGTCGTCGATGGAGACACTCGCGACGTCGAACTGCAGTTCGCCCCGCACGGCGCTCCGGTCCGGGCTGATCAGAAACCGCCCGGTGGCGGGACGAAAGACCAGCGCGTGGTTGTGGCCGGCCGCCGCCAGCGCCCCCTCCCGATGCACCCGCACGCGCAGTGCGGACGACTGGGTCAGCACGCGAAACGGTGAACCGCTGTCGGCCTCGGGGCTCGTCGCCGGACCGACTGTCGCTGGCGCGCCGGCGGGACGCACCGGCGGCGAACCGCAGTCGGCGAGCGTGAGCGAGGCCAGCAGCACGACTCCGGCCCGTAACCGCACTCTCATCGGCCACCCCTGCGCG
>CAITAM010000228.1 GCA_903890265.1 uncultured Pseudomonadota bacterium
ACGCCCTGCGCGCAATCGCGCCGCAGCACATGAGCCCGCGCGCGGATCCACAGCGCTTCGCGATCACCGGGCTTGAGCTCAAGCGCACGGTCGCTGCTCGCGAGCGCGGTCGCTGAATTGAGCGCGCGCAGGCTGAGTTCCGCGTGGGCGACGTAGGCCTCGGCGACCTTCGGGTAGCCCGGCAGCAGCAGCGCGACAGCACGTGCCGCAGCCCCTCCCGAATCCACGCCGGCGAGCGGCTCCTGCAGGCCGGCAAAGGCCGCGGCCGGCGTCTCGTAGGCGGTGTCGACGAGGACCTTGATGTCCGCCGCCGCGCCCGGTACGTCATCGAGCTCAAGCCGCGCGATGGCCCGAAACCGCCGCGCGGCCTCGGCCTGCGGCTCGTGCTTCAGCCAGCCGGTCGCAATGCGCTCGAGCGCGCGCGGCTGGCCGTTGTCAAACGCGAGCCGCGCCGCGCGATCGGCAAGCCTGGCATCAAAGCGAGCCTGGAGTAGGGTTTCAAGCTGCTGTACCGCCTGCGGAAATTCGCCGCGCGCGAGCGCCACGTCCGAGGCCAGCAGGTGTTCATTGGGGACAGCCCGAGCACCGACCGGGACGAGGATCAGGGCCGCGCCGGCGAGACCGGCGGCGACCGACGCAAGGCCGCGCGGGCACTCCGCAAGCCAGCCGAAGAAGTTGAGTTTGGCCATGGCCGCACTATAGCCGATGCGCTCCCGGCGTCGCGGCCAGCTTGCCGCGGCAGCCTCATTCGCGGAGAATTCCGCATTGCTTCCAGGGCCTTAACCCACTGATGCCGCTCCTCGTCGTAGGGATAAATCACCGCACCGCACCGCTCGAAGTCCGCGAGCGCGTGGTGTTTGGTCCGACACGCCTCGTCGACGCCCTGCGGGCGCTCAACCGTGACGGCGGAACGAGCGAAAACGTCATCGTTTCGACCTGCAATCGCACCGAACTCTACGTCGTTGACGGCAGCGCCGACCGGCTGGGCGACTGGCTCGAGCGATACCACGGACAGCCGATGTCGCTGGCCTCGTGCACGTACTCGCTGGCGGATGCCGAGGCCGTCGAGCACGCCTTTTCGGTCGCCTCGGGACTCGACTCGCTTGTCGTTGGCGAGCCGCAGATTCTCGGCCAGCTCAAGGACGCCTACCGCGCGGCACAGGACGCCGGTACCGCGGGCCCCGAGCTCAATCGTCTCTTCCAGGCCACGTTCTCGGTCGCCAAGCGGGTTCGCACCGAAACGCGCATCGGCGCCAACGCGGTCTCTGTTGCCTACGCGGCGGTCAGCCTCGCGCGGCAGATTTTCGCCGATTTCGGGAGCCACACGGCGCTGCTCATCGGCGCCGGCGAGACCATCGCGCTGGCGGCGCGCCATCTGCGCGGACAGGGCCTGACGCGGATGATCATTGCCAACCGTAGCCTCGACCGTGCCCAGGCCCTGGCTGCCGAGTTCAACGCCTCGGCCATCCACCTCGACGCCCTGCCGACCTTCCTCGCGCAGGCGGACATCGTGATCAGCTCGACCGCGAGCCCCGAGCCCGTGCTGCTCAAGCGCCACGTCAGCGCCGCGCTTGCCGAGCGTCGGCGGCGGCCGATGTTCATGGTCGACATTGCCGTGCCACGCGATATCGAGCCCAGCGTCGGCGACTTCGAGGACATTTACCTCTACACGATCGACGACCTGCAGTCGGTCGTCGAGGGCAACCTCGCCGCCCGCGAACGCGAAGCCGGCGAGGCCAAGGTACTGATACGGGAGGAAGTGGACCGCTACATGGCGACCGTGCGCGGACGCGAGGCGGTACCGGCGATCCGTGCGCTGCGTGACGCGGCCGAGACGCTGCGCGGCCAGACGCTCGATCAGGCGCGGCGCATGCTGCACGCCGGCCGCTCGCCCGACGACGTCCTCGCCTATCTCGCCGATACCCTGACGCACCGCCTGATCCACGCGCCGACGCAGGCCCTGCGCGAGGCGGGGCGGGCAGGCGATGCGGAACTCGTGGCCCTGGCACGCCAGCTGTATCAGATCGACGACGAATCATGAGAGCGTCGATCCGGCTCCGGCTGGAGCGCCTGTCCGAACGCTACGAGGAAGTCGGCCGGCTGCTCGGCGACCCGTCGGTCAGCGGCAAGAGCGGCCAGTTCCGCGATCTGTCCATGGAGTACTCGCGCATCGAGCCCGTCGTGGTGCGGTTTCGCCGCTTCCGCGAGCTCGAGCGGCAAACGCGCGAAGTCGAGGCGATGGCTGCGGGCGATGATGCCGACCTCAGGCACATGGCCGAAGACGAGCTGCGTGAACTCAAGGGCATCATCGCCAGCGAGGAGCGCGAACTCGAGCTGTCGCTCATTCCGCCCGATCCGCGCGACGACTCGAACATCTACGTCGAAATCCGCGCCGGGGCCGGCGGCGATGAAGCGGCGATTTTCGCCGGTGACCTGTTTCGCATGTACACGCGCTACGCCGACCGGCGCGGCTGGCAGGTCGAGGTCTTGTCCGAGAACCGCGGCGAGCACGGCGGCTACCGCGAGGTCATCAGCCGCTTCGTCGGGCGTGGTGCCTTCGCGCGCCTCAAGTTCGAGTCCGGCACGCATCGCGTGCAGCGCGTGCCCGCCACCGAAGCCCAGGGTCGGATCCACACCTCCACCTGCACGGTGGCCATCCTGCCGGAGATGACCGAGGTCGAGGACGTCCCGATTGCCGACGCCGACCTCAAGGTCGACACCTACCGTGCCTCGGGCGCCGGAGGCCAGCACGTCAACAAGACCGACTCGGCGGTCCGCATGACCCACCTGCCGACCGGTATCGTGGTCGAGTGCCAGGACGAGCGGTCGCAGCACAAGAACCGCTCGCGCGCGCTGTCACTCCTCAAGGCGAAGCTGCTGGCCGCGGCGAGGGAGAAACAGGAAGCGCAGCAGGCCGCGACGCGACGCCTGCAGGTGGGCACCGGCGACCGCTCCGAACGAATCCGCACCTACAACTTTCCGCAGGGACGGCTCACCGACCACCGGGTGGAACTGACCCTTTACAAGCTCGATGACATCGTCGCCGGCGACCTCGACGACGTGATCGAGCCGCTCCTGCGCGAGTACCAGACCGAGCAGCTGGCCGCGCTCGCCGAATAGGCGAGGCGCGCACCAGGATGGAGCAGGCGTCGCGCGTTCCTGCGCCATGCTGGTGCAGGCGGCGTCAATCGCGGCGTGGCCCGTGACGTCCGTTGCCCGTCAATCCCGCACCACCCGACCGTCGTCGCTCGCCGCCGCCGTGCTGGCACAGCTTGTGCATCGCCAGTGCCGTGGCGCGTCCGCGCCCACGGACAAGGAGCGCCGATGCCGACCGCCGCCACGAACCCGACGGAGCGCCACCGCGCGGGCGGAGTGCCCACACTCACCGCCCTCGCCCGCGTGGCGCTGCCGGCCATCGCCTGTGCTCTCGCGTCACCCTGCGCACACGCCGACGGCCCGCCGACCGGACTCGTACCGATCGCGAACCTCTCGGCCGGCGACTCGGCGTGGATGATGGTCTCGACCGCGCTCGTGCTGCTCATGACCCTGCCCGGTACCGCGCTCTTCTACGCGGGAATGGTCCGCAAGAAGAACGTGCTGTCGATGCTCATGCAGAGCTACACGATCGCCGCCCTCGTCACGCTCGTGTGGTGGGCGGTGGGCTACTCGCTTGCCCTCACCCCCGGCACGCCCTACCTCGGCGGACTGAGCCGCGCGTTCTTCGGCGGGCTGACGTTTGACAAGGCAAGCGGCCTCGTCAGCGTCTCGCCCATCGCGCCGACCGTGCCGGAGACGGTGGTCGCGCTGTTCGAGCTCACCTTCGCGATCGTGACCGGCGCACTCATCTGCGGCGCTTTCGCCGAACGCATGAAGTTTTCCGCGCTCATCGTCTTCATGACCGCCTGGTCGCTGCTGGTCTACGTGCCCGTCGCCCACTGGGTCTGGGAACCGGGCGGCTGGCTGGCCGGGCGCGGCGTGCTCGACTACGCCGGCGGCACGGTAGTGCACATCAACGCGGGCGTTGCCGGTCTGGCCGGTGCGCTCGTCATGGGCAAGCGGGCGGGCTACGGCAAGTTCTCGATGGCGCCACACAATCTGGTGCTGACCGTGATCGGCACCGGCCTGCTGTGGGTCGGCTGGTTTGGTTTCAACGCGGGGTCCGCGGGGGCGGCCGATGCCCGGGCGGGACTGGCGATGCTGACCACCCAGCTCGGCGCCGCGGCCGCCGCGCTCGCGTGGATGGGCATGGAGCGGCTGACCCGGCGCAAACCCTCGGTACTGGGTCTTGCGTCCGGTGCCGTCGCCGGCCTTGTTGCCATCACGCCGGCATCCGGTTTCGTCGGCCCCAACGCCGCGGTCGTCATCGGCCTCGTTGCCGGCGTCGTCTGCTTCTATGGCGCCACCTCGCTGAAGCATCTGCTCGGCTACGACGACTCCCTCGACGCATTTGGCGTACACGGCGTCGGCGGCATTGCCGGGGCACTGCTGACCGGGCCGCTGGCCGACCCGGCCATCGGCGGCAGTGCGGGCTCACTGGGCGCCCAGGCGCTCGGCGTTGGCGTGACCGTGGTCTACGGCTTCTGCGTGAGCTATGCGCTGTTCTGGCTCATCAACCGGACGATGGGCCTGCGCGTCACGGATGAAGAGGAGCGCGAGGGCCTGGACGTCGCACAGCACGGGGAAAGCATCGAGTAGGCCGCCACCGCGCGCAGTATCATGGGCGCATGCCCTCTGTCGCTGCAGTGCTGACCGAGGCGGCACGGCAGCTGCGCGCGAGCGACAGTGCTCGCCTTGACGCCGAACTTCTGCTGGCCCACGTCCTTGGCTGGTCGCGAAGCCGGCTGCTCGCCTACCCGGAGGCCGAGATGCCCGACTCGGCAGCGGACCTGTACCGCCGCCTGGTCGCCGATCGGGCTTGCGGCAGTCCCGTCGCCTACCTGACCGGCCGGCGCGACTTCTGGTCCCTCGAGCTCTCGGTCGGCCCGGCAGTCCTCGTGCCACGGCCGGAGACCGAGCTCCTCGTCGAGCTGGCGCTCCGGCACCTGGCGGACCGGCCCTCGCCTGCCGTGGCCGACCTTGGCACCGGCAGTGGTGCCATCGGGCTTGCCATCGCCACCGAGCGGCCGGATGCGCGGGTCGTGCTCGTGGACCGCTCGGCCGCCGCGGCCGGG
>CAITAM010000229.1 GCA_903890265.1 uncultured Pseudomonadota bacterium
CTGTCGCCGCTCGACGGGCGCTACGCGCCCAGACTCGCCAAGCTGCGCGACTCGTTCTCGGAGGCCGCCTTGATCCGCGAGCGGGTCCGCATCGAGGCGCGCTGGTTTCTGCACCTGCGCGACGCAGCGGCACTCCCTGAACTGCGGGACGTGCCGCCGGCCGTCCTCGAGGCGCTCGCGGCCCTCATCCGTGGCGCTGCAGCGGACGAGGCCAGCGCCGTCAAGGCCCTCGAGCGCACGACGAACCATGACGTGAAGGCCGTCGAGTACTACGTGCGCGGCGTGCTGAAAGGCGCCGGAGCGCAGCCTACCGCACTCGAGTTCGTGCACTTTGCCTGCACCTCCGAGGACATCAACAACCTCGCCTATGCACAGATGGCGCGCACCGCGCGCGACGCGACGCTCGTGCCGATGGTTCGTGGCGTGCTTGCCACGCTCGAGTCGCTGGCGCGCACGCACGCGTCGCTGCCGATGCTGTCGCGCACCCACGGGCAAGCCGCGAGCCCGACGACGCTCGGCAAGGAGCTGGCGAACGTCGCCGTACGCGTGCGGCTCACCCTCGAGCGCTTCGAGGCGGTGGCCATTCTCGGCAAGATCAACGGCGCCGTGGGCAACTGGAACGCCCACGTGGCGGCGGCGCCCGAGGTCGACTGGCGCGCGGTCAGCCGCGCCTTCGTCGTCGGTCAGGGACTCGGCTACGCCGAGTATTCGACGCAGATCGAATGCCATGACTGGATCGCGGAGTACCTGGACGCCCTGTCCCGGCTGTGCATCGTGCTGATCGACTTCTGCCGCGACATCTGGGGCTACGTCTCGCTCGGCTACTTCCGCCAGCGCGTGGTGGCCGGCGAAGTCGGCAGCTCGACGATGCCGCACAAGGTCAACCCGATCGACTTCGAGAATGCCGAGGGCAACCTGGGCATCGCCGAGGCGCTGGCGGCCCATTTCGCGCGCAAGCTGCCGATCTCGCGCTGGCAGCGCGACCTGACGGACTCGACGGTACTGCGCAACCTGGGCGTCGCGCTCGGGCACTTCGCGCTCGCGGTGGACTCCATCGCCCGCGGACTCGGTCGCCTCGACGTCGACGCGGCACGCCTGGCGCAGGATCTCGATGCGAACTGGGAGGTGCTGGGGGAAGCCGTGCAGACCGTCATGCGCCGCCACGGCATCGAGGACGCCTACGAAAAGCTCAAGGCGCTGACCCGCGGCCGCCGGCTGTCGGCGAGCGACTACGTCGAATTCGTGAGTTCGCTCGCCGTGCCCGCCGAAGCCCGTGACCGCCTGCTCGCGCTCACGCCGCACAGCTACGTGGGGCTGGCGCCGGTGCTGGCCGGAAGGAGCGGCGAAACGTGACGCAGGCTGACATAACCTGCGGCGAAACGTGAACTACTGCAGGGCCTTGCACCGTCCCGGCCTCTAGCATTCCCGTCGGGTCGTGCTGCGATGGCCCGGGCGACCGGCCCGGGCCACCCCCGAGCGCCGGCCCGTCATGGAGGCTTGCGTGGTACCGGCGAACGCGGTTGAGACGACCGCCCCCTCTCTCGATCGGCACCTCGCGCTGGTGGGCTCGCCGACCGAGGCCCGTGACGCCGCGACACGGGTCGCGCGGCTCGCGCAGCGCCTCCTGACCATCCATACCCACGATCTCGAACCGTCGATATTCGAGCACGAGCCGTTCCTGCACGCGGTCAAGCGCCTCGTCCTCGGCCGGCGCTTCGCCAAGGTCCGGGTCCTCGTGGTGGACCCCGCGCGCATCCGGTACGACCACAACCCCTTCATCGCACTGGCCAGAAAGCTGACCAGTTACATCGAGATCCGGCACGCCGCCGCCGAGTACCGCAGCGATCCGTCGTCGTACGTGGTGGCCGACGCCGTGGCATTCGTCTGCCGGCTGCACGAGGCGCGCTGGGAGGGAATCAGCCAGAGCCACGCGCCGCTGGCGGCGCGCGCCTTTCTCGACCGGTTCGACGAGGCGTGGCTCGGCAGCGGATCGGACCGCGGCCCGCTTTGAGTCCGCGCCGGCCGGGTCACACCGGTATAATGCGCGCGTGAAAACCGATGCCCACCTCGACGCCCGCATCACCGTCTCCGCCGTTATCGAGCGCGACGGCCGCTTCCTGACGGTCGTGGAACTCGACCACGGCCGGGAGGTCTTCAGCCAGCCGTCCGGGCATCTCGAGTACAACGAGAGCCTGCTGTCGGGTATCGAGCGAGAGGTGCTGGAGGAGACCGGCCACACCTGCCGGCCGCTCGCGGTCATCGGCCTCTACCTCCTGACCCGACCGGGGCGCAGCACCATCCTGCGCGTCTGCTTCCACTGCGAGGTGGATGGCACGAGCAACGGACCACTCGACCCCGAGATCCTGCGCACGCACTGGCTGACCGCCGAGGAACTGCGCGCCGCCGCGCAGCGCGGTCCGCTCGTCAGCCGCTGCCTGAACGATTACCTCGCCGGGCACCGCTACCCGCTGTCCCTCGTCGATCACCTCGTCCTCGGCGCATGACCGGGCCGGTGGCGGTCGGCCTGTCGGGCGGGGTCGACTCGGCGGTCGCGGCCCTGACGCTCCTGCGCGCGGGACTGACCGTCGAGGGGCTGCACATGACCAACTGGGAGGAGGACGAGGAAGGCTACTGCACGGCCGCCCGCGACTACCAGGACGCGCGGCTGGTGGCACGCGAGCTCGGCATCCCGCTGCACCGGGTGAACTTCTCCGCCGAGTACCGCGACCGGGTCTTTGCCCACTTCCTCGCCGAATACCGCGCGGGACGCACGCCCAACCCCGACGTGCTCTGCAATCGCGAGGTGAAGTTCGGGGTCTGCCTCGCCTACGCGCGCCGGCTCGGCCTGCACCGGCTGGCCACCGGCCACTACGCCGGCCTCGGGCCCGGCGGCGAGCTGCTGCGTGGCGCCGATCCCGCCAAAGACCAGAGCTACTTCCTCGCCCAGGTGCCGACGCCGGCGCTCGCCGCGGCGCTCTTTCCCGTCGGCGGCCTGCCGAAGGCCGAGGTGCGCCGCCTGGCGCGCGAGGCAGGCCTGCCCGTGCACGACAAGCGCGACAGCACCGGGATCTGCTTCATCGGCGAGCGGCCGTTCCGCGACTTCCTCGCGACGTTTCTCCCGGCGCAGCCCGGGCGTATCGAAACACTCGACGGCGACGACCTTGGCGGTCATGCCGGGCTCATGTACTACACCGTAGGCCAGCGGCGCGGCATCGAGCTCGGTGGCCGGCGTGGCGCCGAGGAAGCCGCCTGGTACGTGGCGGCGAAAGACGTCGCGCGCAACGTCCTCAAGGTCGTGCAGGGCCACGACCATCCCGCGCTCTATGCGCGGGTGCTCACGACCTCTGCCCCGCACTGGATCGGCCTTCCGCCCGCGCTGCCGCTCGATTGCAGCGTCAAGGTCCGCTACCGGCAGGACGATATCGAGGCACACGTAACCGCCGCCGGTGACGGCCTCGTGGTCGAGCTGGCAGAGCCCACCTACGCCGTGACGCCCGGCCAGTACGCGGTGTTTTATGTCGGTGAGCGCTGTCTCGGCAGCGCCGTCATCACCGCGACCGTGCCGCAGCCCGCGCTGTCGGCCGCGAGCCGCCGCAACGAGGCGCAGGCGGCGGACGCGCCGGCGGTGTAAAATAAAGCCACACCCGCGCAGCCTACTGCGCGGGACCTGGGCCCACTCCCGGGCCTTCAGCGACTGTGAAGCGGAGGACTCATGACCGACAGCTACGGGGCACGCACGACTCTCAAGGTGGGCGCGACCGACTACCAGTACTACAGCCTCGGCGCTATCACCGGCCACGACCTCGGCCGCCTGCCCTACTCGCTGAAGATCCTGCTGGAGAACCTGCTGCGCTTCGAGGACGGCGTCAATGTCACGCGCAAGGACATCGAGGCCCTGCTCGCCTGGTCGCCCGCCGCGGCGCCGGAGCATGAAATCGCCTTCACGCCGGCCCGCGTCATCATGCAGGACTTCACGGGCGTGCCCTGCGTGGTCGACCTCGCGGCGATGCGCGAGGCGATCGTCCGGCTTGGCGGCGACGTCAAGCGCGTCAATCCGCTGGCGCCGGCGGAACTCGTGATCGACCACTCCGTGCAGGTCGACGAATACGGCACGGCGCAGTCGCTGGCGGACAACACGGCGATCGAGTTCGCGCGCAACGGCGAGCGCTACTCGTTCCTGCGCTGGGGCCAGAAGGCCTTTGCCAACTTCGCGGTGGTCCCGCCCAGCACCGGCATCGTCCATCAGGTGAACCTCGAGCACCTCGGGCGGGTCGTGTTCGAACGCGAGGAGAATGGCGTCAAGGTCGCCTACCCGGACACCGTCGTCGGCACCGACTCGCATACCACCATGATCAACGGCCTCGGCGTGCTCGGCTGGGGCGTGGGCGGCATCGAGGCAGAGGCGGCGATGCTCGGCCAGCCCGTCACGATGCTCATCCCGCAGGTGATCGGCTTCAAGCTGACCGGCAAGCTGCCGGCTGGCACCACCGCCACCGACCTCGTGCTGACCGTGACCGAGATGCTGCGCAAGCACGGGGTGGTCGATAAATTCGTCGAGTTCTACGGCGACGGGCTCGCCACGCTGCCGCTCGCCGACCGCGCGACCATCGCCAACATGTCGCCGGAATTCGGCAGCACCGTCGCGATCTTCCCGATCGACGAGGAAACCCTGCGCTATCTCGAGCTGTCCGGTCGCAGCGCGCAGCAAATCGCCCTGGTCGAGGCCTATGCCAAGGCCCAGGGCCTGTGGCGGACCAACGGCATGCGCGAGGCCGACTACACGGCGAAGCTCACGCTGGACCTTGGCACCGTCGAGCCGTCGCTTGCGGGCCCTAAGCGGCCGCAGGATCGCGTGCCGCTCGGGCGCGCCAAGGCGGTGTCGCAGGCGGCGGTGGCGAAAGCCGCCGAGGAGCGCCGGCAGAAGCTGCCCGCGGCCACCGGCGAGGTCGCAGTCCCCAGCGCCGCCGGCGGCTACGCGCTCAAGGACAACGCCGTGCTGATCGCCGCCATCACGAGCTGCACGAACACCTCGAACCCGGCCGTGCTGATTGGTGCCGGGCTGCTCGCCCGCGCCGCGCGGGCCCGCGGCCTCACCGCGAAACCCTGGGTCAAGACCAGCCTGGCGCCAGGCTCGCGAGTCGTCACCGACTATCTCAGCAAGGCGGGTCTGCTGGCCGATCTGGAATCGGTCGGGTTCTACACGGTGGGCTACGGCTGCACGACCTGCATCGGCAACTCGGGGCCGCTGCGGCCCGAGATTTCCGAGGCCGTGCGTACCGGCGACCTGACGGCCGCCGCGGTGCTGAGCGGCAACCGCAATTTCGAGGGCCGCGTCCATCCGGACGTGAAGCTGAACTTCCTCGCCTCGCCGCCCCTGGTCGTGGCCTATGCGCTCGCGGGCTCGATGGACATCGACCTCACGAGCGAGCCGCTCGCGCACGACAGCGCGGGCAGGCCCGTGATGCTCGCGGATCTGTGGCCGTCGGCGGCGGACATCCAGGAGACCATGGCCCGCTGCATCGATTCGGCGATGTTCCGCGCGAGCTACGCCTCGGTGTTCAAGGGCGACGAGCACTGGAACTCGATTGCGGTACCGGCGGGCGAAAGCTACGCCTGGGAA
>CAITAM010000230.1 GCA_903890265.1 uncultured Pseudomonadota bacterium
CACCATCATGGTGGCCATCCCCGAGCTGGATGGCGCGACGGCGCCGATGGTATACGGCGGCCGGACGTCGGCAAGCGGCAAGGCGTGCACGGGCTGCGAGCGGGGCTGCGTGTTCCCGGCCAGCGATGGCGGCCGCGACATGCAGTCGTGCCCGGAGCGCAGCGACATGCTCGCCTCGCGTGTCGCCCGGCTCGTGGCGCTGCGGCGCAGCGAGCGCGCCGCGCGGCGGGTGGCGGTCGTCATGTTCAACTTTCCGCCCAACGCCGGCAACGTCGGTACGGCGGCTTACCTGTCGGTCTTCGAGTCGCTGCACGTCCTGCTGGGTGCCATGCGGTCGGGCGGCTATGCGGTGGACGTGCCGGAATCGGTTGAGGCACTGCGAAACGATATTCTCCAGGGCAACGCCGCCGAGCTTGGCGCAGCAGCGAATGTCGCGGTACGGATTCCGGTGCAGGACCACGTGCGTCGCGAGCGGTGGCTGGCGGAGATTGAAAAGCAGTGGGGCCCGGCGCCCGGGCGCCAGCAATCGGACGGCCGGAACCTGCATGTTCTCGGCCGTCAGTACGGCAACGTCTTCGTCGGGATCCAGCCGTCGTTCGGCTACGAAGGCGACCCCATGCGGCTGCTCTTCGAGCGCGGGTTTTCGCCAACCCACGCGTTTTCCGCCTTCTATCGCTATCTCCGGGAAGACTTCCGGGCCGATGCGGTGCTCCATTTTGGCACCCACGGGGCGCTGGAATTCATGCCGGGCAAGCAGACCGGCCTGTCCGCGAGCTGCTGGCCCGACAGGTTGATCGGCGACCTGCCGAACGTCTACCTCTACGCGTCGAACAATCCCTCGGAAGGGGCGATCGCGAAGCGTCGGTCGGCCGCGACCCTCGTCAGCTACCTGACTCCGCCGGTGGCCGAATCCGGTCTCTACCGCGAGCTCGGCGACCTGAAGGCCGCGATTGAGTCCTGGCGCAGCAGCGATGCCCGAGCGGATGACCGGACCGAGATCGGCTCGGACATTTACCGCCTCGCGCGGTTGACGAAGCTGCTGCCGGCGGATGACGAAGGCTGGCAGGCATCGTCTGAATCCATCGCGGCGCTGTCGGCGAGCCTGCTCGAGCTCGAATACACGCTGATTCCGCACGGGTTGCACGTGCTCGGCCGCGTGCCAACGGTGGCCGAGCGCGTCGACACGCTGCAGGCCATTGCGCGCAACGGCTCGCCGAATCCGCCGTCGCGGGCGACCATCGAGGCGATCGCAAACGGTCGGGTGACCGACCCGTCGACGGCGACGGGCACGGACGGCGATGCCACCCTGATCGCGGAACTGAACCGTATCAACGCGCTGTTGCAAATCGACGGGGAGATTGACGGCGTACTCGCTGCGCTGGACGGGCGGTACGTGCGGCCGGCGCCCGGCGGCGATCTGCTGCGCACGCCGGACGTGCTGCCCACCGGACGGAACCTGCACGGGTTCGACCCCTTCCGTATCCCGAGTGCGGCCGCCCTTCGTGACGGTGTCCGGCAGGCGGATCGGTTGTTGGCCCGGCGGGCGGCGGACGGCGGCACCGTGCCCCGTGCCGTGGCCGTCGTGCTCTGGGGTACCGACAACCTGAAGACCGAGGGGGCACCCCTCGCGCAGGTGCTGGCGCTGATGGGTGTGCGACCGCGCTTCGACGGCTACGGCCGGCTGGCGGGCGCGACACTGATCCCGCTCGCCGAACTCGGCCGGCCGCGCATCGACGTGATCGTCAGTCTGTCCGGAATTTTCCGCGATCTGCTGCCGCTCCAGATCAGGATGCTCGCGGAAGCGGCTTTCCTCTGCGCCTCGGCCGATGAGCCGGAGGCGATGAACTACATCCGCGCCAATGCGCTCGCACACCAGCGTGAGCACGGCTGCGACCTCGAGACGGCGGCGCTGCGTGTCTTCGGCAATGCCGACGGGGCCTACGGCGCAAACGTCAACAACCTGATCGACAACGGCGGCTGGGCGGACGAGGACGAACTGGCGGAGACGTACAGCCGGCGCAAGAGCTTCGCGTTCGGTCGCAACGGCAAGCCCGAACCGCAGCAGGCGCTCATGCAGTCGATTCTGGCGGGCGTCGAGGTCACCTACCAGAACCTTGACTCTGTCGAGCTCGGTGTCACGTCGGTGGATACCTATTTCGACACCCTGGGCGGTATCACCCGGGCGGTGCATCGCGCGAGCGGCGGCGAGTCGCCGACCGTCTATATCGGTGACGACACGCAGGGTGACGGCGCCGTCCGGACGATCTCCGAGCAGGTTGCGCTGGAGACCCGCACGCGGACCCTGAACCCAAAATTCTATGAGGGCCTGCTCGCCCACGGGTACGAGGGCGTACGCCAGCTGGAGACGCACATTACGAACACGATGGGCTGGTCGGCAACGACCGGTGAAGTCGCGCCGTGGGTCTACGAGAAGCTGGCCGAGACCTTCATGCTGGACGAGACGATGCGCCGGCGGCTG
>CAITAM010000231.1 GCA_903890265.1 uncultured Pseudomonadota bacterium
CTCAACCAGGCACTCGGCCGGCGAGTCCATCTGGAACTCTGGGTCAAGGTCAAGGAAAACTGGGCCGACAGCGCCAACGCGCTCAAGGCTTTCGGCTACGAGGGTTCATGAGCCGGCGTGAGAGTGTCCAGCAGCAGCCGGCCTACCTGCTGCACCACCGCCCGTTCCGCGACACGAGCCGGATACTCGAGCTCTACACGCGCGATCACGGCCGGATCACCGCCTTTGCGCGCGGCGCGCGCGGTGGCAAGAATGGCTGGGCCGCGCTGTTGCGACCCTTCGCGCCGCTCCTCGTGTCCTACCTCGGTGTCGCGCACGGCGATGCGGTGACGCTGACCGGCGTCGAGGCGGTGGCGGGCCCGCAGTCGCTGCCGCCGGCGCGGATACTGTCCGGGTTCTATCTCAACGAACTCCTCATCAAGCTCTGCCCGCGCGGCGAGGCCCAGCCCGACCTGTACGAGATCTATGCCGACACGGTCAGAGAACTCGCCGGCGGGGCCGACGAGGTTCGTACGCTGCGCCTGTTTGAGAAACGGCTGCTCGATGCGCTCGGCTATGGCGTCGACTACACCCGCATCGAGAGCACCGCCGCCGAGGTGCAGCCCGGCCGTTTCTACCGGGTGCGTCCGGAGCGCGGCGTCGAGGCCGAAGTCGACGCGGCCGGCGGCGCGCACGTCTACCTCGGGCAGCACCTGCTGTCCGTGGCCGCCGAGGCCCTGCACGAGCCCGAGGCCGTGCAGGCGGCCCGCGGCCTCCTGCAGGCGGCACTGGCCGGGCCGCTCGACGGCCGTGCGCTCGGCAGCCGCACCGTCGCCCGCGCGCTCAAGGACCTGTCCGACAACCCCGTGACCGGGAGAACTCCATGACCACCCATCCCGCGACGCCGATTGCGCTCGGCGTCAACGTCGACCACGTAGCGACGCTGCGCCAGGCACGCCGCGCCACCTATCCCGACCCGCTGCACGCGGCGCTCGTCGCCGAGCAGGCCGGCGCCGACAGCATCACGGTCCATCTGCGCGAAGACCGGCGCCACATCCAGGACCACGACGTCGAGCGGATGACGGGTTCGCTCAAGACGCATATGAACCTGGAACTCGCCGCGGTTCCGGCCATGGTCGATATCGCGCTCAGGCTCCGTCCCGCCGACGTCTGCCTCGTCCCGGAACGGCGCGAGGAGGTGACTACCGAGGGCGGCCTTGATGTCGTCGGCCAGCGCGCGGCACTCGCCCGCGAGGTCGGACGGCTGGCGGCCGCCGGTATCCGCGTGTCGCTCTTCATCGATCCGGACGAGACGCAGATCGTTGCCGCGCGCGAGGTGGGCGCGCCGGTCATCGAGCTGCACACCGGGCGCTACTCGGACGCGCACGGGGCCGCGAGCGCGGCCGAACTCGCGCGGCTGCGCCGCGCGACGACCTGCGGCCTGGCCGAGGGACTCGTGGTCAACGCGGGCCATGGCCTGCACTACCACAACGTGCACGCGGTCGCCGCGATCGACGGCATTGCCGAGCTCAACATCGGGCACGCGATCGTGGCCCGCGCCGTCTACGACGGCTTTGCCGCGGCGGTCGCCGAGATGAAGCGGCTGATGCGCGAGGCCCGGGGCCGGTGATCTTCGGGATCGGAACCGACGTCGTCGAGATCCGGCGTATCGACGAAGCCTACGAGCGGTTTGCCCTGCATTTCGTGGCGCGGCTCCTGATGCCCGAGGAGCGGGTGCTGTTCGACGCCCGGGCGCTGAAGTCGCGCGGCCACGCCGTGCGCTTTCTGGCGCAGCGCTTCGCGGCCAAGGAAGCGATCGTCAAGGCACTCGGCACCGGCTTCGCGCACGGCATGTGGATCCGCGACTGCGGCGTGCTGCCCAATGCCTGGGGTCGGCCGGAAGTCGTCTGGTCGCCGCGTGGCGAGCAGGTCCGGGTGGCGCTTGGCGCCGGCGCGGGTCACGTGACGCTCACCGACGAGGCGGGACTGGTGGTGGCGGTTGCCGTGCTCGAGAAGGCTTCGTGAGGCCGCCCGTGGCCAACGAGTCGGTGACGATCACCGCGCTCGCGCACGACGGACGCGGAATCGCGCGCATCGACGGCAAGGCCGTGTTCGTCCCCGGTGCACTGCCGGATGAGCAGGTGACCATCCGCCGGCGGCCGCGGCGTGGTTCGTACGACGAGGCGGAACTCGTGTCCGTCGAGGTGGCCTCGGTCGAGCGGACCGCACCGCGCTGCACGGCCTACGGGGTGTGCGGCGGCTGTTCGCTGCAGCATGCCTCGGCGGACCTGCAGCGGCGGGCGAAGCACGGTGCACTCGTCGATGAACTGTCGCGGATCGGCAAGGTCAGTCCCGCGGAGTGGCTGCCGCCGTTGACCGGCCCGGAGTACGGCTACCGGCGCCGGGCGCGCCTTGGCGTCAAGTACGTCGCGAAGAAGGGACGGGTGCTGGTCGGCTTCCGTGAGCGGGCGGCACCGTACGTGGCCGACGTGTCGGTCTGCGAGGTCCTGACGGCACCGGTCGGCACGCTGATCGAGCCGCTGGCCGCACTGATCGGCCGGCTGACGATCCGCGAGAGCGTGCCACAGATCGAAGTGGCGGTCGGCGACGGCACGACCGCCCTGGTGTTTCGGGTGCTGGCACCGCCAACGCCGGCCGACGAGGCCGAATTGCTCTCCTTCGCCGCGACGCACGATGTCGACCTCTGGCTGCAGACCGGGGGCCTGGCGACCGCGGCGCCGCTCGGCGCATCCCGCCCGCTCCGCTACCGGCTCGATGCCGATGACGTGACACTCGACTTTCGTCCGCTCGATTTCATCCAGGTCAACGGCGACCTCAACGCCCGCATGGTCAGCCTCGCGCTGGAGTGGCTCGCGGCAGGGCCCGACGACTCGGTGCTCGATCTGTTCTGCGGGCTCGGTAACTTCACCCTGCCGATTGCGCGCCGCGCGGGGCACGTGCACGGTGTCGAGGGGGAGGCCGGGCTGATCGAGCGGGCCCGTGCGAATGCCGCGGCCAACGGCCTTGCCAATGCCGAGTTCTCGGTCGCGAACCTCGCCCAGGACTGCAGTGATCTGCCGTTCACCCGCACGGCATTTACCCGGGTACTGCTCGATCCGCCGCGGGTCGGTGCGCGGGAGATGCTGCCGCTGATCGCGAAGCTTCGGCCGGCGCGGGTCGTGTATATTTCCTGCCACCCGGGCAGTCTGGCGCGCGATGCGGGGATCCTGGTGCACGAACACGGCTTCCGGCTGCGCGCGGCGGGCATCATGGACATGTTCCCGCACACGGCCCACGTCGAGTCGATCGCGGTGTTCGAGCCCTGAGCAGGGCTCCCGTCGGATTTGCGGTTGCGGTCAGCGGAGCAGCGGTCGACATGGCAGTCGAAATCGAGCGGAAATTTCTCGTGCGCGATGACGCCTGGCGGCGGCTGACCGATGGCGGCACGCGACTCGTGCAGGCCTACCTCGCCAACACCGGCCTGGCCTCCGTGCGGGTGCGCATCGCGGGAAGTGCCGCGTGGCTCAGCGTCAAGTCGATGACCCGCGGCCTGTCGCGCAGCGAATTCGAATACGCCGTACCGCTCGCCGATGCCGAGGCGATGCTCGCGACGTTGTGTGCCGGTCCGCGCATCGACAAGGTCCGCTACTGCGTGGCCTGCGGGCCGCATACCTGGGAGATCGACGTGTTTGACGGGGACAACGCGGGGCTCGTCGTGGCCGAGATCGAGCTTGGCAGCGAAGACGAGGCGTTCGACCGTCCGTCGTGGCTGGGCGACGAGGTCACGCACCTCGAGCGGTACTACAACGTCCGCCTCGTTGACCGTCCCTACGCGCGCTGGAGCGATGCCGAGCGTGCGGGAGGCCTGCCGTGAGCCTCGGGCCGCTGATGGTCGACGTCGCGGGCCGTTCGCTGCTGCCCGAGGACCGGGACGTGCTCGAGCACCCGCTGGTCGGCTCCGTCATCCTCTTCAGTCGCAACTTCGAGAGCGTGCCGCAGGTGGCCTCCCTGGTCGCCGAGATCCGCGCGCTGAGGCGCCCGCCGCTCCTCATTGCGGTCGATCACGAGGGTGGGCGCGTGCAGCGCTTTCGCCAGGGTTTTACCGTACTGCCGCCCATGCGTGCGCTCGGCCGCGCACACGAAGCGAATCCGGTGCTCGCGCGCGAGCAGGCACGACGCGTCGGCTGGCTGCTGGCCGCCGAATTGCGCGCGGTCGGCATCGATCTCGCGTTCAGCCCGGTGGTCGATCTTGACTACGGCGTGTCGGAAATCATCGGCGACCGTTCCTTTCACCGGGATGCGGCCGTCGTCGCAACCCTCGGCATCGCGCTGATGGCGGGCATGCGCGAGGCGGGCATGGCCGCCACGGCGAAGCACTTCCCGGGGCACGGTGCCGTGGTGGCCGACAGCCACGTGGCGCTGCCGACCGACCGGCGCGAGCTCGCGGATCTCGACGCCGATATCACTCCCTACCGGCGGCTGATCGCGAACGGGCTGCCGTCGGTCATGGCGGCGCATGTCGTGTTTCCGGACGTCGACTCGCTGCCGGCCAGCCTGTCGGCACGCTGGATCGGCCGCATCCTGCGCCAGGACCTCGATTTCCGCGGTGCGGTCTTCGCCGACGACCTGTCGATGGCCGGCGCGGCCGCCTTCGGTGACATCGTCGAGCGCGCGCGTCTGGCGTGGGCGGCCGGCTGCGACGTACTGCCGGTCTGCAACGACCGGGCGGCGGTGATCCGGGTACTCGAGTCGGGGGTCCTCGAACCCGAGCCCGTGCGCGCGCTGCGCCTTGCGCGGTTACACGGACGCGGCTTCGTCGACGCGGGCTCGATGGCCGCGCTCCTGGCATCGCCCGAGTGGCAGCGCTGCCGCGCCACGGTGGACGAGCTCCTGCGCCCGCCGCCGGCGCTTGCGCTCGGCGGGGAGGGTGCGTGATGGACCTATCGCCGGAACTGCTGCTCGCGCTCCTCGCCCACCTGCCGGAGGGCGTGCTGTTGCTCGACCTGCGCGAGGAAGGGCCGATGGTGCTCTACGCCAACGGCGAAGCCGGCGGCGTGCTGGGGCCGTCGCCGCTCGCCGCTGTGCTGGGGCTGGCAGCCGAGGGCCCGGAGATGACCGCCCTCGTCGAGAA
>CAITAM010000232.1 GCA_903890265.1 uncultured Pseudomonadota bacterium
GGCAAGCCCGCGCTGCGCTTGCTCTCGCTGACCGGACCCACGGTGCTCGCGCCCGACTTTGTCGACAGCGAGGTCGTCTCCGGCGTCGAGGACCTGCAGGTGCAGTTCGGCATCGACCCGACCGGCACGACCTGCCAGGCGACCCAGTACGTCGATGCGCTGCCGGCCGGTCAGCTGCCCGCCAATTTCGGCCAGATCGTCGCGGTGCGCATCTGGGTGCTCGTGCGTGCCGACAACCCCGAGATCGGTTTCGTCGACAACACGACCTACCAGTACGCCAACCGCTCCACGGCGAACGGCACCACGAGTTCCCTCAATGCCGCCAGCGCGCGCGGCAAGGCCTACCGCCCGAACGACAACTTCCGCCGAATGCTCGTGTCGCGGACGATCATGATTCGTAATGCCGTCGGATGTTAACCATGGATGACCGCCTGCCCATCGCCACGCGCCCGAAAGCCGCCCGGTACCCCACCGGGTCGCGTCGCCGCCCCGCGCAGGGGTTCGTTCTCGTCCTGGCGCTGATCCTGCTGCTGGTGCTGACTACGCTCGCGATCTCGGGGTCCCTGTCGAGCTCGGTGGGCTTCGTCTCGGCCGGCAACAGCCAGTTCCAGTCCAATGCCTTCCAGGCCGCCGAGGCCGGCATCACGAGCGCCATGGTCGGCGGGGCCTTTGATCCGACGATCCCGCCGCAGGTGCTCGCCGGCGCGGTACCCAACTCGCCGAACGACAACTACAGCGCCTCGATCGTCCCTGCCCTCGGCGGTGCGGCCCAGCCCGCGGCCTGGGGCAACAGCGTGGGCCAGTTCGTGGTCTACGACTTCGATGTGCAGAGCACGGGCACGTCGTCGCGCGGCTCCACGGCCGTCCACACCCAGGGGGTGCAGGTCCTGTCCCCCGCGAGCCAAACCACGACCGGGCCTGGCGGCCTGCACTGAACAGGATCGGACATCATCATGCGTAACCTGCCTGCCCTCGCTCGCACCGCCGCGCTCGCCGCGACCCTCGTCGTCGGGACGGCCCTCGCCACCGTGGCCCCGGCCGTCGCGGCACCGCCCAACCCGGCGGTGCCCCGGCAGGTGGTCGAGACCGACAGCAGCCGCGTCCGCCTGCCCGCCGACAGCTACGGGACCGTCGTCGTCACGACCTGCAGCGACTGCCCGTCGCTGACGCTCAAGCTGACGCCGGACACCGAATTCCTGCTCGACCGACGCGCCGTGACGCTCACCGAGTGGAAATCGTTCGCTGCCGGCGGCTCGGTCTACGGCGTCGACGTGGAGTTCGTGTCCAGCGACCGCACGCTGCTCAGCCTGCGGCTGGCGACGGCGGCCAAGATCGACCGCAGTCACCCGTGACCGCTTACCCGCCCCTACAGGACGCGCCCATGAACACCGAGAACCGACCCGCGTCACGCCGAGCAAGCCTTACCCGCCGGGCGCTCGCGAGCGCCGTCTTCGCGCTCTGCGCGGCCGCGGCGAACGCCGACGACAGCGAGATCTTCATCAACACCCAGACGCTCGCGCCACCGAACATCCTGCTGGTGCTCGATACCTCCGGCAGCATGGGCAGCAGCGTCTACTCGCGCGCGCCCTACGACGGCTCGAAGACCTACACCGGCAGCTGCGTGGGGAGCAACGCCTACGTGGCGGACCAGTCGAACTCCGGCACACCCCCCGCGTGCACCGCGGCGAGCTTCCCGATCGCCTCGATGAAATGCACCACCGCCGTCACGGCGCTGAGCGGTGCCGGGTCGCCGGGGTATTTCTCCGACTCGATGGTCCGCTGGAGCCGGATCGGCGCGAGCGCACCCTACAACTACACCTGGAACTACATCCTGACCACCGCGACGGGCACCGACATCGCCTGCCGCAGCGACAACGTCAGTGGCCAGAGCATCCCGACGCTCTACACCGGACCCGTGAACACGGCCGCCACCGAGTGGACGACCTGGGTTGGCCCGCCCACCGGGAACGCGAATTCCTACTGGGAGTCGCCGAGCAGCCCGAAGCCGCTCTACACCGTCTACAGCGGCAACTACCTCAACTGGCTGTACCAGACCAATCCGGCGCAGGTCTACATCGGCGATCGCATCCAGGTCGTCACCAAGGCCGCCATCAACCTCATCAACTCCGTGCCGCAGAACTGGAACTTCGGCCTGATGCGCTACAGCAGCAACGGGGTCGGTGGGATGGTCGCGACCGCGGTCGCCCCGCTGACCCAGAACCTGTCGGTGCTTACCACCGAGATGAACTCGTGGACCGCCGGCGGCTCCACGCCGCTGTCCGAGACGCTCTACGAGGCCTACCTCTACTACGCCGGCAAGCCGATCCGCTACGGCCTGCACTCGACGCCGTTCACAAGCACGGCGGCCGCCCGCGTCGGTGGCAGCGCGACCTCGACCGTGTACAAGAGCCCGATCACCGATTCGTGCCAGAAGAACTTCATCATTTACCTCACCGACGGGCAGCCGAACGGCGACGCCGACGCGAACACCGTGGCCAGCCAGCTGCCGACCTTCCCCAACCCGACGCCGCTGGCACTGCCCTCGCTCAAGCTCGCCGGGGGCTGCGATGACCCGACCAAGTACCCGTACTCGCATTCGATTTCGCCGAACCTCGGGTCATCCAGCGCATCGGACGGCATCTGCGGTGGCGCCATCGCCGCCAACATGTACAACTCCGACATCAGCGACTCGCTGCCCGGGGTGCAGAACGTCCAGACCTACTACATCGGCTTCGGCACCGACTTCAGCTCCGTCAAGAACAACCCGAACCTGCAGGCCGAGTTCGACTACCTGAGCAGCGTCGCGACGCGCGGCGGCGGCAAGGCGTACACCGCCACCGACCTCACCAGCCTCGAGGGGGTGTTCACCTCGATTGCCGGCAACATCCTGCAGCAGTCGGCGAGCTTCGTGGCACCCACGATCCCGGTCAACGCCTTCAACCCGACCCAGACGCTGAGCGACGTCTACCTGTCCCTGTTCCAGTCGGCGAAGACCTACCACTGGCCAGGCAACCTGAAGAAATTCAACCTGCTGAACGGCACCCTGGTCGACAAGAACGGCAGCCCCGCCGTCGATCCCTCGACGCAGTCCCTGCGCACGAGCGCGCAGAGCGTGTGGTCGAACCAGGTGGACGGCCCGAACGTGCTGCTCGGCGGCGCGGCGGCGCAGATTCCGGAGTGGGATCCGGCGTCCGGCACGCCGCGGACGGTGTACACCTACGTCGGCGCGGCGCACCCCTCCTCGCCGGTCGACCTCACCCTCGATACCTACGCCTTCAAGGTCAGCAACAGCCAGATCACGGCCGCGATGCTGGGCGCGAACGGGGCATCGGACGCGGTGCGCGCCGACATCATCAACTACGCGCGCGGCGAGGACCTCTGGAACATCAACAACAACGGCCTCACGACCGATTCGCGCAAGGACATGGGCGACGCCCTGCACGCGGTGCCGGCGGTCGTCATCTACGGCGGCACGAGCGCCAACCCCGACGTCACCGACGCCGTCGTCTACCGCCCGGACAACGACGGCATGCTGCACGCGATCTCGGCCGCCACCGGCACCGAGCTCTGGGCCTTCATCCCGCAGGAAGCGCTCGGCCAGATGCAGTCCCTCTACTCGAACGGTCCGCTGTCGACCAAGCACTACATCCTCGACGGCTCGGTGAAGGTCCTCAAATACGACGCGAACGGCGACGGCGTGATCGACACGAAGGCAGGCGACCGGGTGATCATCTACTTCGGGCAGGGCCGCGGCGGCCAGGCCTACTACGCGATGGACGTCACCGACCGGACCCACCCGCAGCTGCTGTGGACCCTGTCGGACGGCCTCGTCAACCACGGCTACGCCTGGGGCACGCCGGTCATCGCCAAGATCAACATCAACGGCGCGACGCAGAACTCGCAGAAGCTCGTGCTGATCATCGGCGGCGGCTACGACCTCCAGGAGGAGAACGTCGGCTACGTGGCCGCGGACAACACCGGCAACGCGCTCTACTTCGTCGACGCGCTGTACGGCACGGTGCTGTGGGCGGCCAGCAACAACGGCGCGGATCTCAACCTCGCGCGCATGCACCACGCGATCCCGGGAGACGTCCTGGCACTGGATACCAACAGCGACGGCTACATCGACCGCGTCTACGCCGGTGACATGGCCGGCCAGATCTGGCGCTTCGACATCACGAACGGCAATTCGCGCGGTTCCCTGGTCGCCGGTGGCGTGATCGCCTCGCTAGGCGCGGCCGATGGCGGCGGGACGGGCAACAACCGCCGCTTCTACGCCGCGCCGGACGCCGCCCTGTTCGGCACGCAGGGCCACGCCCCGTTCGTCAACATCGCGATCGGCTCCGGCTACCGGGGTCACCCGCTCGACACGACGACCACGGAGCGGTTCTATTCGATCCGTGATTACAAGGGGTTCGCCGCCCGCACGCAGTCCGACTACGACTCGACGCCGCCGGTCACGGACGGCCAGCTGGTCGACATCACGTCGTCACCGACGAGCGCCGTCGTGCCGGACGGCAGCCCGGGCTGGAAGCTGAGCTTCACCAACAGCGGCGAGAAGGTCCTGTCGTCGGCCACGACGTTCAACAACTCGATCCTCTTCACCACCTACGCACCCGGTGGCGCGCCGACCTCGTGCTCGCCGTCGGTCGGCCTTAACCGCTACTACGCGGTGGCGCTTGCGAACGGTGCACCGACGCTCAACCTCAGCAATGGCAACAACCAGACGACACAGGATCGCTCGCTGCAGCTTAACCAGGCCGGCATCGCGCCCAACGTATCGATCCTGATCAACAACGTCACCGACAAGGTGGCCAATTCCAACAACACCGCGCAGACGCCGGTCAATCCGTCGTGCAGCGGGGATCCGGCCTGCCTCATCAACCGACCGGCCTGCGGTGCGTACGTGGGCGTGCAGTGCGTGCCCTCGCCGACCCTGGGCTCGCGCATTCGCACCTACTGGAGCGGCAACGATGCACAGTAACTCGCGCCCATTCGACGCCCGGCGCCCCGGCGACCGGAGCCGGGTCCCCGGCGGCCGCCGCCGCGCGGCGGGCTTCACGCTGATGGAGATCCTGATCGCGGTCGCGATCGTCGGCATCCTGACCGCGATCGCGGTCGGCAGCTATCGCAAGCAGTCGCTGCGCGCGAACCGCACCGACGGTCGCACGCTGCTGATGCAGATCCAGCTGGCGGAACAGAAGTTCTACCTGCAGAACAACACCTTCACGACGGACATCACCGACGCGCCACCGACCGGCCTTGGCATGGCGACGACGAGCCCGCGCGGCTTCTACAAGCTGACCGTGGCCGGCGGGACCGCGGGTATCGCGACCTCGTTCGTCGTCACGGCGACGGCCACCGGGACGCAGACGCAGGACGATCCCAACTGCCTCACCTACACGGTCGACGACGCCGGCACGCGCACGCCGGACGACACCGCCACGGGCTGCTGGCACTAGCCGCGCGCGCACCGCACCGCCGCCGACCGCTCAGGCCGCTCAGGCCGGCTGCCACTCGCGCCAGCCCTGCAGCAGCGGGAAGTAGAGACCGAGCCTGACCGGGTGGCCGGGGTCGTACGCCCGCATCAGCCGGCCGTAGCGCTCGAGCTGCGCGCGGTAGCGCTCGACCTCGGCGTCGAGGAACTCGTCCCGTCCCGCGCCCTCGTGCGTGCTCGTCTTGTAGTCGATCACCCAGCGCACGCCGTCCCGGTCCACGAAC
>CAITAM010000233.1 GCA_903890265.1 uncultured Pseudomonadota bacterium
CATGCGCCGCACGCGGCCGCTGCGCCAGGCCCAGACCTGGGGACTGACGTACTGGATGGTCGGGATGCCGGCGGCTTTCAGGGTCGCGGCAAGATTGAGGTTGAACTCGGGCGCGTCGACGCCGACAAAGAGATCGACGCGCGCTTTCATGGCGGCGCGGACGATCTCGCGCTTGAAAGCGAAGAGCCGCGGCAGGTGCTGCACGACCTCGGCCAGCCCCATGACGCTCAGCGCTTCGGAGTCGCCGATGCTCGTGCAACCCGCCGCACGCATCTTGGGCCCCGTCACGCCGATGAACTCGACACCCGGCTCACGCGCCCTGACCGCCCCGATCAGCGCGGCCGCGAGGTTGTCCCCCGACACCTCGCCGGCCACGATCAGCACCCGTGCGGTGATCGCGCTCCCGGTGGTGTTGGCGCGGCGCTCCGCGGACACGGCGTCAGCGGATGAGGCTGCGCGTGACGCGCGGCAGAAAGTCCACGAACGGCTGTACTTCCGGGGCCTCGCGCGCCAGCTCGGCGAGTTTCTCGGTCGCCTCGGTCAGCTTGAGCTTCGAGCGGTACAGGAGGCGGTAGGCCTGCTTGATGTTCTGGATCTGCCCGGCACTGAAGCCGCGCCGCTTCAAGCCCTCGCTGTTGATGCCCTTCGGGTCCGCCGGTGAGCCCGCGACCATCAGGTACGGCGGCACGTCGCGCGTCACCGCCGCGTTGTTGGCGAGAAACGCGTGCGCGCCGATCTTGCAGAACTGGTGGATCGCGGCGTATCCGGAGAGGATCACGTGGTCACCGAGTTCGACGTGGCCGGCGAGCGCCGTCGCGTTCGACAGCACGCAGCGGTCGCCGACGATGCAGTCGTGCGCCACGTGGCTGTAGGCCATGAACAGGCACTTGCTGCCGATGGTCGTGACGCCAAGCCCGGTCACGGTGCCGCGGTGCACCGTCACGCACTCGCGAAAGACGTTGTCGTCGCCGACGACGAGCCGGGTCGGCTCACCCTTGTACTTCAGGTCCTGCGGCGCTTCACCGATCGACGCAAACTGAAAGACCTGGTTGTTGCGGCCGATCGTCGTCGGACCGTTGATGACCGCGTGCGGACCGATGCGGGTACCGGCACCGATCGTGACGCCCGGGCCGATCACGGAAAAAGGACCGACTTCAACGTCGTCGTCGAGGACCGCCCCCTCCGACACTACCGCCCGTGCGTCGATCTTTGCCATGTCAGCCCCGCGCCTCTGGCGCGACCATCATCTCGGCGCCGCAGACTTCGATTCCATCGACCGTCGCACTCGTGTCGAACTTCCAGATACCACGCATCGACCGGACGAAGGTCGCATTCAGGATGAGCTGGTCACCGGGTTCCACGGGCTTTCTGAAGCGCGCCCCGTCGATACCGACGAAGAAGAAGCGCGAGTCGTCCTTCGGCACGACACCGGCCGTCAGGAAGGCGAGGATGCCGGCCGCCTGCGCCAGTGCCTCGAGCTGCAGCACGCCCGGCATGACCTTGCGGCTCGGGAAATGGCCCTGGAAGAACGGTTCGTTGATCGTGACGTTCTTGAGCGCCTTCAGCGACTTGCCCGGCACAGCCTCCAGTACGCGGTCCACCAGCAGGAACGGGTAACGGTGCGGCAGCTGGGCCAGCACGCCGTGAATATCCATCGTAATCGGCTCGCTCATGTGTTCTCCCCGTCGTCCGGCGCCTGCCCCGCGGGGTCGGTCACCCTTGTCGTCTTGTCCAGCGTCTTCTCCAGCGCCTTCAGGCGCTGGTGTAATTCCTCGATCCGCTGCAGCCGCGCGACGATCCGCCGCCAGCTCGTGGAGCGCACGCCCGGCAGCATGGACGCGTACTCGCCGGCCTCGCGGATCGAGTTCGTCACCGAGGTGCTGCCGAGCACGACGACCCGGTCGGCGATCTCGATGTGCCCGGCAACGCCCACCTGACCGGCGAGCAGCACACCCGCACCGATGCGCGTGCTGCCCGACACCCCGACCTGGGCCGCGAGCGCCGAGCCGCGGCCGATCGACACGTTGTGGGCGATCTGGATCTGGTTGTCGAGCTTCACGCCGTCGGCCAGCACCGTATCGCCGATGGCGCCGCGGTCGACGGTGGTGTTGGCACCGATCTCGACGTCGTCACCCACGCGCACGCCACCGACCTGCGGCACCTTGACCCAGCCGTCGCGGTCGGGCGCGAGCCCGAAGCCGTCGGCGCCGAGGACGGCGCCCGGGTGGATCAGCGCACGCCGGCCGATCGTGACCGAGCCCACGAGCGTCACGCGTGCCACGAGCCGGCTGCCCTCGCCGACCGCGATCGCCCCGTCTAGCACGCAGCCGGGGCCGATCGTGACACCGGCACCGAGCACGACGGAAGCCCCGACGTAGGCCTGGGCACCCACCGAGACGCCCGGGCCCAGCACGGCGCCGGGCTCCACCACGGCACTCGGGTGGACACCGGCCGCCTGCACCGGCGGGGGGTGCAGCACGGCCGCGATGCGGGCGTAGCTCGCGTAGGGGTTGTCGGCGATCAGCGCCGGCACCGGGCAGGCCGGCGCGTCCGCCGCCGCCAGCACCACGCAGCCCGCACGGCAGTCGGCCAGCAGTTTCCGGTAGCGGGGGTTGGCAAGGAACGCGAGTTCGCCGGGTCCGGCGTCCTGCAGCGTCCCGACGCCGCTGACGACGACGTCGGGATCACCGCTCAGCGCGAGGCCGAAGCGTCCGGCGAGTTCACCCAGCCTGGCTGCCATGCGGCGCAGCCCGCGGGATTACTTGCCGGCAGGCTTACCGGCGGGCGCCGGCGCCGCACTCGCCGGCGCGGCAGACTTCGCCTTCGCCTGCAGGCTGTTGAGAACCTGCTGGGTGACGTCGATGTTGTCCGAGCGGTAGGCGGCATCGCGCACGATCAGGTCGTAGCCGTTGGCCTTGGCGACTTTTTCCACCTCGCCGAGCACGAGCGCCTCGATCTTGCGCAGCTCCTCGTTCTGGCGCAGCTGGAAGTCTTCCTGCAGCTCCTTTTCCTTGCGGGCGAGGCCGATCTCGGTGTCGCGCAGCTCGCGCTCAACCTTGGACTTCTCGCTGTCGGCCATCGTCGCCTGATCGCGCTGGAACTTCTGCACGCGGGCCTCGAATTCCTTCTGCTGGCCCTGCAGGAGCTTGGCCTTGGGCTGGAACTCGCCCTGCACCGCCGCCATGGCGTCGCGGATCTGCGGCGCCTCGGCATTCAGCCGGCGGTAGTCGCAAAAGCCGACCTTCTGGGCCTCGGCGACGGACGCGAAGCCGGCACCGAGGGCGCCGACGCAAAGCAGGGCAATGAACTTCTTGTGCATGAAACAACCAACCTCTCGTAGTGCGCGTACTGCCGGACTGCGTTGTCCCGCCGGCCGGGCTAAAAGGCCTGGCCGATCGAGAACTGGAAGCTCTCACGCTGATCCGGGTAATGAATACCGTCGTTGCCAGTCACGTTCAGCGGCAGCGCGTAGCTGAACCGGAAAATGCCGAGCGGCGCCAGCCACTGCACGGACACGCCCGTCGACCGCTTCAGGTTATTGTAGCTGAAAGGATAAGTGACGGGGGTCAATCGATCCTGGCCGACGAACTTCACGCAACAGGTGGAGAACGTGTTGCCAACGTCATAGAAGAGGCTGGCACGGACGTTGGCCTTGAATTTCTCCGGTGTCGGGAACAGGAGCTCGGTCCTGAGCACCGTGAGCAGGTTGCCGCCGTAGGGGTTGCCGAAGCTGTCCTTGGGACCGAGCCGGCTTTCCGTGAAGCCGCGGACCGTGTCCGGGCCGCCGGCGTAGAACTGCCGGTACGGCGGCAGGGCGGTCGTCGAACCGAGCGGCGCCCCGTAGTTGACCTGCGCCTGGACCGCGAGCGTCAGGTGCCGCGGCAGCGGCACGAACTGCAGGTAGTCGAACGAGCCCGTGTAGTACTGCACGCCACTGCCCGGCAGGGCGTAGGAGAAGTTCAGGTTCGTGCGGGTACCCCGGTCGGCGAACAGCGCGCGGTTGCGGGTGTCGAGGCTCCAGCCGGCGATCGCCTCGATGACGTTGAAGCGGGTGCCGTAGAAATTAACCGTCGTGGTCGCCCCGGTATAGTCCTCGGTGGTGCCCGTGCTGATGAACTGGTTGCCGTTGCGGCGAACCCAGTCGATCGACTCCGAACTCGACCCCGTCTCGCTCGCGAGCAGCGTCGAACTCGTCGCCGCGAGGCCCCAGTGCACGCCCATGGTCTCGCTGATGGGATAGCCCCACTGCAGACCCGCCGTCAGGGTCTTGGTCGAGAACTGCGACGCCGCCGAAACGAACTGGGTCGACTTGCGGTAGGTGAGCGAAGCGGTGCGGAAGATACCGTCGATCGTCACGTACGGATCGGTATGGGAGATCTGGTAGGTGTCCGAGTAGCGTCCCGCCTGGATCTCGGCCGCCACCCGCTCACCCGTGCCGAGGAAGTTCGAGTGCACGAAGTTGCCCTGCAGGGTGAACTTCTGCGATGCCGAGTAACCGATGCCGCCACCGAACTGCCCCGGCAGGCCCTCCTTGATATCGAAATCGACGTCGACGAGATCGGGCGTGCCGGCGACCGGCTTCGACTCGAACTCGACTTTCTCGATGAACGGCAGTCGCTGCAGGCGCACCTTCGAGCGCTCGACGGCACGATTGGAGAGCCACGCGCCCTCCAGCTGGCGCATCTCGCGACGCAGCGTGACGTCGTTGATCGACGAGGTGTTGTTGAAGTTGATGTGCCGGACGTAGACCCGGTTCGCCGGGTCGATGAAGAAGGTCAGCGATACCGTCTTCTTTTCGGCATCGGTGGTCGGCACCGGTTCAATCTTGGCGAAAGCGTAGCCGTCCTGGCCGAGCCGGGTCGACATGAGCTCCTGCGAACTGGTCACGAGCTTTCGCGAATAGACCTGTCCCGGCGCAATCTGCAGCAGCCGGCGCAGCTCGGCCTCGGGAACGACGAAGTTGCCGGCGAGCTTGACCTCGGACACCGTGTAGACGTCACCCTCGGTGACGTTGACGTCGATGAACACGTCATCTTTTTCAGGGGCGATCGCGACCTGCGTCGAGTCAATCTGGAAGTTGGCGTAGCCGCGGTCCATGTAATACGAGCGGATCTTCTCGATGTCGCCCTGCAGCGATTCGCGCGAGTAACGATCGTCCTGCTTGTACCAGGAGAGCCAGTTCGGGGTCTTGAGCTCGAGATCGCGCTGCACCTCCGCCTGGCTGAACTTGGTCGCGCCCACGACGTTGATCTCGCGAATGACCGCGCGCTTGCCTTCCTTGATGTCGACCGTGATCTTGACCTTGTTGCCCGCCACGTCCTCGACCTTCTCGTCGACACGCACCGCGTACTTGCCGCGGCTGAAATACTGGTCGGTCAGGTACTGCTTGACGTCCTCCAGCACGCTGCGGTCAAAGGTCTTGCCGGTAGCGAGACCGACGTTGCGCAGACTCTTGGTCAGGTCTTCGGTCTTGATGTCCTTGTTGCCCTTGATCTCGAAGCTCTCGATCGAGGGACGCTCACGCACGGCGATCACCAGCGTGTTGCCGTCACGGCGCAACTCGACGTCACGGAAGAATCCCGTGCCATAGAGGGCGCGCAGCGCCTCCTCCGACTTCGTGCGTGACATCTTGTCGCCGATCGCGACCGGCAGGTAGTTCAGCACCGTGCCTTCCGCAATACGCTGCAGGCCCTCGATGCGGACGTCGCCGACCGTGAACTCAGGGTTAGTGGTTGTCGACGCTTCCTGCGCGACGGCGGCGCCCGTGGCCAGTGCCAGGGCGACTGCAAGGGCCAGCCGGGATCGCATTCGGATTCAGATTCCTTGAAAGCTTGAGGGAACCGCGGCTAGCCCAGGTGCCGCAGATCGTTGTAGAAGGCGAGGCTCATCAGCAGGATGAGCATCGCCACGCCGAGTTGCTGTCCGAGCAGCTGGACACGCTCCGACAGCGGCCGCCCGCGCAGGGCCTCGGCGCACTGGTAAACAATCTGGCCGCCATCGAGAATCGGAACCGGCAGGAGGTTCAGGACCCCGAGACTGATACTGATCATCGCCAGGAAACTTAAGAAAGCGCTGCTGCCGATTCGCGCCGACAGCCCGGCATATTGCGCGATCTGGATCGGGCCGCCAATGTTCTCGTGCGATACCTGCCCGGTGACCATGCGCGAGAGGAACTTCGTCGTCAGCGCCACCTTGTCCCAGGTCGCCCGGACCGCCGCCCCCACCGCACCGACGGGTCCGTACCGCTCGACCGTCTGCATCCCCGCCGGCCACTGCGGCTCGCCGCTCGGCCGGATGCCGATCCGACCCACGGGCGGGGCGCCCGGCCGTGTGGTGTCGTTTTCGGCCCGTACGGCGAGGTCGAAAAACAGGAGTTCACCGGCCCGGCGGACGCCAACCCGGGCTGTCTTGCCGGGGCGGTGGCTGATGAGGTCGACGAGGACGCCGAAATCCCGGACCGCGATGCCATCGACCGACTCGATCCGGTCGTTGACGAGGAGTCCCGCCGCCGCCGCCGCGCCACCGGGCACGACGACGCCGATGACCGCCGGCATGGTCGGCTGCACGAAGCCAAAGCCGATGCCACGGTTCCAGGCGCCGGGCTCGGTCAGGCCGCGCCGCTCGGCCTCGGGTACGCGGATCGTCACCGCACGCGTGGCCTGCCCGTCCTGCACGCGCAGGTCCACCGTACCGCCGTCAACAACCCCCGACAGCATGCCGAGCATGGCAGCCTCCTCGGTGGCCACCGCGCGGCCGTTGACGGCGAGGATCTGGTCGCCGGAGCGCAACCCGGCACGGGCCGCGAGCGAATCGAGCACCACGTCGCCGACGACGGGCTTGAGGCCCGGTACGCCGACCTGGAAAAGAATCCAGAACGCGGCGATCGCGAACAGGAAATTCGCCCCCGGGCCCGCGAAGAGCACCGCGATCCGCGCCCACACCGGGCGGCGGTTGAACGCCGCGCCGCGTTCCTCGGCGGCGACCGGGGCCTCGCGCTCGTCCGCAAACTTGACGAAGCCGCCGAGCGGCACGCCGGCCAGCACGTACTCGGTTCCGTCGCGGCCGACCCGTGACCAGAGCCGGGGACCAAAACCGATCGAAAACTTCAGCACCTTGAAGCCGAGCGCACGGCCGACCGAGAAGTGGCCGTACTCGTGGACCGTGATGAGCACGCCAAGGGCCGCGAGGTAGGCACACGCATTCCAGAGAAATCCATTCACCCTGTCACCCCCCGGAGTGCTGACCGTGCGAGCGCCCTCGCTTCGCGATCGGCCTCGAGCACGTCATCCAGCGCGCGCACGGCAACCACCGGTTGCCGGTCGAGCACGTCCTCAATGACCCTCGCAATGCCGGTAAAGTTCAATCGCCCCCCCAGGAAAGCATCGACGGCCACCTCGTTGGCGGCGTTCAGCACGGCCGGCGCCGAGCCACCCGCTGCCGCGGCGCGCAGGGCGAGACCAAGGCAGGGGAAGCGCTCGAGATCGGGCGCCTCGAAGCCGAGGCTGCCGCGCCGCACCAGATCCAGCGATTCTACACCGGACTCGATCCTTGACGGCCACGCCAGCGCATGGGCGATGGGAACCCGCATGTCCGGGTTGCCGAGCTGGGCGAGCACCGAGCCGTCGACGTACTCGACCAGCGAATGGACGATGCTCTCGGGATGGACGACGACCTCCACCTGGCCGGTGGTCAGCCCGAACAGCAACTGCGCCTCGATGAGTTCAAGGCCCTTGTTCATCAGGGTCGCCGAATCGACCGAGATTTTGCGCCCCATGACCCAGCGGGGATGGGCGCACGCCTCGTCCGGCGTGACGTCGGCCATCTGGGCGGCCGATCGGCGCAGAAACGGCCCGCCAGAAGCAGTCAGCAGCACGCGCCGCACACCCGGCGCCACCTGCCCGCTCACCGTCGGTGGCAGGCACTGAAAGATCGCGTTGTGCTCGCTGTCGACCGGCAGCAGCAGCGCGCCTGAGCGGGCCACCTCGTCCAGCACGAGCGGGCCCGCCATGACCAGCGATTCCTTGTTCGCGAGCAGCACCCGCTTGCCGGCGCGCACCGCCGCGAGAGTCGAGCCAAGGCCCGCGGCACCGACGATGGCGGCCATGACCAGCGGCGCCTCGGGCAGCGCCGCGACCTCGAGCAGTGCCGCGCTGCCCTCGAGCACCCGAATGCCGGTGCCGGCGAGCGCCTCGCGCAGCCGCGCCGCTGCCGCGGGCTCGACCAGCACCGCGTAATCGGGCCGGAACGCCAGGCACTGCTCCAGCAGGCGCTGCCACTTGTCATGCGCGGTCAGCGCCACCACCCGGAAACGGTCCGGGTGACGGGCAACGACGTCGAGGGTGCTGCCACCGATGCTGCCGGTGGAACCGAGGATCGCCAGCCCCTGCACCGGCGTCGCCGTGCTCATGGCAGCACGCCGACGGTCCACAGGCCGAGCGCGTACACCGGCGCGGCAGCGGTCACGCTGTCGATGCGGTCAAGCACCCCGCCGTGACCGGGCAACAGCGAGCCGGAGTCCTTCAGGCCCGCGTTGCGCTTGAACAGGCTCTCCGTCAGGTCCCCGACCACCGAGGCAAGCACGGTCGCCGCGGCAACGAGCAGCAGGGGAACCGCGGCCTGTCGAAACCAGGCGACGCCCGCCAGCGCGACGCACAGCGCGAACAGGAGGCCACCGGCAAGGCCCTCCCACGTCTTCTTCGGGCTGACCCGAGGCGCCATGAGATGCGCGCCGTAGCGGCGGCCGGCGAAGTACGCACCGATATCGGCGGCCCAGACGAGAAACAGCATGAACAGCACGTACGACGGACCCGCCCCGGTCAGCACGGTCGCGATGGCGAGCCAGGTCGGCACGAGCACGATCAGGCCGATGAGCGCCACGACCGGGAAGGGCACGCGGCGGGCGGGACTGACGACCAGCACGAACGCGAGCAGCCAGAACAGCAGGGCAAGCTCGAGGCAGCGCTGCGCAGCCGCGGGCGCGAGGAGCCACACGCCAAGGCACAGGGCTGCGGCGAGCGCCGCGTAGGCGAGCCTGCCGGCACGCCCGGTAATTCCGGCGAAGGGCGCCCACTCCCAGGCGCCGAGCACGAGGATGAGCGCGAAGAAACCGAGCGACACCGGCCGGGGCACGCCAAACAGGGCGCCGAGCAGCGCGAACAGCAGCACCAGCGCCGTCAGGACGCGGGCCCTCAGCATTCACCCGACTCCAGCTGGGCCTGGGTCATTCCGTAGCGGCGGCTGCGACCGGCGTAGTACGCCAGCGCCCGCTCGAACTCCGCCTTGTTGAAGTCCGGCCAGAGCACGTCCGTGAACCAGAGTTCCGTGTAGGCAAGGTTCCAGAGCAGAAAGTTACTGATGCGCCGCTCGCCACCGGTACGGATGAAGAGATCGGGATCGGGCAGCCCCGAGGTCTGTACGGCGGCGCCAAGCGCCGCCTCGTCGATGGCCGCCGGGCTCATCTCGCCGGCCTGCACGCGGGTCGCGAGTTGTCGCGCGGCCTGCGCCATGTCCCAGCGTCCGCCGTAGGCAATCGCGATGACGAAGGTCAGGGCCCGGTTCTCGGCCGTCCGGGACTCGGCCGCGGTCATCCGCGCCGCGAGCTCGGGCGCGAGCGAATCGCGGTCACCAATGAAGCGCACCCGCACGCCGTTCTTCGCCATGCCGTCGATTTCCCGATCGAGCACGTCGAGCAGCAGCTGCATCAGGAGCCCGACCTCG
>CAITAM010000234.1 GCA_903890265.1 uncultured Pseudomonadota bacterium
CATCGCCGATTCCTCGATCAGGCCATCCTGAACGAGCTTCTCCGGCAGCCCCAGGCTTGCGCTGCGGTTGATCGAGCTGGCAGCAGTTTGGACGGTGTCGTTCATGCGCGTGGCGTTGACCGTGTCTTCCGTGACGATATTATCGGACCCGCGGCCCGGAACAATTGTTAAATCCAGCGCCATCCTTGCACAGACGGCGGGAAAAGCACGTGATCCGTCTCACAGGTGGCGCGACGCCGGTGCGCCTCGGCAGGGGTATAGCGGGGGGGCGGGGAGCGAGGGGCGTGCCGTCCGTGGCACGCCGCTGCGGGTGTCCGTCAGGCCTGACAGTTCTTCGGCAGATACTTGTTCGCGACAGTCGTGCCGCCGGCGCCAATCTTTGACGCTCCGCTGGGCGAATTCGGGTTATTGCCACAGACCCAGGCGACATCGCCGGCCGTGGTCACAAAGACGTTCAGGCTCAGCGTCGAGCCGTTGATCTGCGCGTTGGCCTTGTTACCGTAGGTAATCGTGATCGCCCCGGCGCTGGTGGTAATGCCGGACACGTAGGTGCCGGTCGGGGCGGACGGGTAGTTCAGCGCAGTCCCGCCGCCGGTCATGGCGGTCGGCCAGTTACCGGTCTGGTCGAAGTAATCCACCACCGCGGCCTGAACCGCCGTCGAGATCGTCAGCCCCTCGGTGGCCTGGGCGCGGATCGTGTAATCCTGGTAAGCGGGAATCGCTATCGCCGCGAGCACACCGATAATCGCGATCACGATCATCAGTTCGATCAGCGTAAAACCCTGTTCAGTTTGTCTGCTCATGACCGCTCCACGTATTCAATTCTGGGCCTTCCTTGGTTCCTCCGGGCCCGCCGTGCCGCGCGGCGATTGCCGCTGGGCAGCAACCAAGTGCCTGTGGCGGAAGCAAAAAAAGGGGGCGTTGCTTTCGCAGCGCCCCCTTTATTGGCACGTGCCACTACCGGCTGATTAGGCCTGGCAGTTCTTCGGCAGGTACTTGTTGGCGGCGGTCGTACCGCCCGAGCCAATCTTGCTGCCACCCGACGGCAGGGCCGTGCTGTTGCCGCAGACCCAGGCGAGGTCGCCAGCCGTCGTCAGGGCGACGTTGAGGCTGAGCGTCGAGCCCGACAGCGCGGCGTTGGCCTTGTTGCCGTACGTCACGGTGATCGCGCCACCGCTGGTGCTGACGCTCGAGACGTAGTTGCCCGTCGGCGGGTTGGTGTAGTTCAGGGCGGTGCCGCCACCGGTCATCGCCGTCGGCCACGAGCCGTTCTGGGCGTAGTAGTCAGCCACCGCAACCTGGACGCTGCCAGCGAGGGTCAGACCTTCCGTCGCCTGCGAACGGATGGTGTAGTCCTGGTAGGCCGGGATGGCGATCGCGGCGAGAATGCCGATGATCGCGATAACAATCATGAGTTCGATGAGCGTGAAGCCCTTCTGAATCGATTTGCGCATGTGCGTAAGTCCTTTTTGCTAGAGGTCCGAGAACATCAGTTCGATAAGGAGCGGAAAGCCGTCCTGCCAGACTAGTAAGCAAGCACCGTGCCAACTCGCTCCGGATTTCTTAACTGCCTGTTTTATAACGTTTTAATTTTTACGCGCGCGCCGTGCGGTGATTATTGTTACGTGACGCGATGTGCCGGCACGTCACAAAGTGACGTAGCACGTCACCTTTGGCCGTGATTGCCCGCGCGGGCGTCTCGCTACTCAATACCGAGCTTCTTGATCCGGTAGCGCAGGGCCCGAAAGCTGATACCGAGCGCCTTGGCGGCTGCTGTTTTGTTGTAACGGGCCTGCTCGAGAGCGCGGAGAATCGCGTCGCGCTCGATGTGCTCGACGCGCGCATCCAGATCGGCGTGGTCCGTGTCCTGACCGCGATCCCCGGCGCCTGCCGTCAGGCTAGGGGCCAGCGCAGGCACGGAGCCGGTCGCCGACGTGCTCTGGCGCAGCCGTATGTCTTCGGCGGTTATGCGGGAGCCACTGCAGAGGGTGAGCGCGCGCTCCAGCATGTTCTCGAGCTCGCGCACGTTGCCCGGATAGTGATAGCCGAGCAGCACGCGCATCGCTTCCGGCGTCAGCTCCGGCCGGTCGGTCTTCATGCGTTTGGCCAGCTTGGCGAGAATTGCGCTCGAAATGTCGCCGACGTCCGCGAGGCGATCGCGCAGCGGCGGCACCTTGATTTCGATGACGTTGACCCGGTAGTAAAGGTCCTCGCGGAACGCGCCCTGGGCGACGAGCGTTGCCAGATCCTTGTGGGTCGCCGAGAGAATTCGCACGTCCACCGGCACCTCGCGCTGCTCGCCGACCGGTCGCACCGCGCGTTCCTGGATGAGTCGCAGCAGTTTCACCTGCATGTGCAACGGCAGGTCCGCGACTTCGTCCAGAAACAGCGTGCCTCCCTCCGCCGCCTGGGCAAGGCCCTGTTTGTCGGCGACCGCACCGGTGAAGCTGCCGCGACGGTGCCCGAACAGTTCGCTCTCCATGAGCTCGTCTGGAATGGCGCCGCAGTTGACCGGCACGAACGGCCCGTCCCGCCGCGGGCTCGACTCGTGGATCAGCTGAGCCACCAGCTCCTTGCCGGTGCCGGATTCGCCCGTGATGTGCACCGGCGCCTGGCTGCGGGCGACTCTTCCGATCAACTCGCGCAGGTCATCCATCGTCTGCGAACGCCCGAGCAGCCTCGGCGTCGTGATGACCGCCGTGTCGGACTCGTGATCGTGAGTCGCGAGCTTGATGGCTTGCTCAACGAGCTTGCGCAGGTCCGCGAGATCAAGCGGCTTGGAGACGAAGTCGAATGCACCGACTTTCAAGGCGCGGACGGCGAGTTCGACATTTCCGTGGGCGGTAATCACCGCGACCGGCACGTCCTTGGCTTCTGCCTGGATCCAGGCGACGAGGTCGAGGCCGTCGCCATCGGGGAGCTTCATGTCCGTGAGGCACAGGTCGTAGCGAGCGGTGCGCAGCCGCTCACGTGCGGCGTCGACCGTGTGCACGGCGTCAGACTCGAGCTTCATGCGCGCGAGCGTTATACCCAACAGCTCGCACAGGTCCGGCTCGTCGTCGACGATCAGTACGCGGCCGCGGCTCATGAGCGCGCGCACCCGTCACGTCCGGCTACGGTCAGGTCTGCCTGTCTCATTCAGAGTTCCCAGCGCTGCGGGTCGGAGAAAACAACGCGGAAAATGCTACCACCGCCGCCCCTCGGCTCGTAGACCAGTACGGCACCGTTGCACTGGGCAAGCTCGCGGGCGATGAAGAGGCCAAGGCCCGTGCCACCCTTCCGCTCGGTGAAGAACGGCTCAAAGATCCGTTCCACCGAGCCCGGGGGGATGCCAGGACCGCGGTCCGCCACCTCGACGAAGGGCCTGCCGGCCGCGCCGATCCTACCGACCCTGACCTCCACCGGCGGATGCCCGTCGGTCTGTTCGCTGTAGCGCAGGGCGTTATCGCACAGATTCCAGAGTATCTGCCGCAGATGGGACGGATCGACCCGCCCCTCGATGTCGACGTCGGGCACCGCGAGCGTCACCCGATCGGCCTCGAGCTCCAGCGTCGCGACCAGCTCGCGCACGAACGACGTTGACCAGTCACCCAGGAACACGCGCTCCGGCCGCGTGACCTCGCGGCGACCGAGCTGCAGGACATTGCTGACGATGGTGCTGACCCGGGCGGCATTGCTCGTGATGATTTCGGTCAGACGACGGTCCTCGGCAGGCAGATCGGCGGTTTCGCCGAGGAGTTGGGCTGCATGGCTCATGGCACCCACCGGATTGCGGATCTCATGGGCGATGCTTGCCGACAGCCGTCCGAGGGCAGCAAGCTTCGTCTGCTGTACGCGCTCGGCAAGCCGCGACGTGTCCTCGAGAAAGGCAATGACCGGCGGGGGCCGGACGCTGCCAAGCGGAGCGAAATGCGCCTCAATCTCGCGGCTGGCATCAGAGGTGAGGAACAGCGCCCGGTTCTGTCGTGCACCCTCCGGCTCGCGCCGCCACTGCTCGGTGAGGTAAAGCAGGCGGGGGGAAATTTCACCGACGAGCGCGCCTGGCGTTGCCTCGGGGCCGAGAATCTCCCTGGCCGACTCGTTGATCAGGCGAATGCGGTCTGTCGAGTCGATAACGACGATGCTCTCGCGCAGGTGCTGCACGATGTACTCGGACAGCTCGGACAGGTTGGCGAGGTCGACTTCGCGCTGCCGCACCGCGGCCTCGGTCGCGCGCAGCTGGCCGGCCAGAAACGCGGCGCTGGCAGCCAGCAGAAACAGGATGGCGCCGTAGTACCCGGCCTGAGCGAACCCGATCGCACTGGCGCCTTGTTGAGTCCATGCGGCCATCTGCCCGCCGAGCAGAGCGAGCGTCGCTCCGGCAGCCGTGAGCAGCGCCGCGCGCACGCTGGAGAGCATCGCGACGCCGCCGACCGGTACCAGCAGGAGGAGCGCGAGGCCGCTTTCCGCGCCGCCACTCGCGTACATGAGCAGGGTGATCGCCACGATATCGGCGATGACCGGCAGGTAAGTCGTTACCGGGGCGCTTAAGGCTCGTTCCCGGAGGGCGGCGATGGAACCGAGCGCAGCAGCAAAGTAGGCGATCGCCGTCGTGACGAACAGGAGCGGATCCGCGGCGCCCACGAAACGCGAATGTGGCGCCGTGAAATACAGCAGCAGCGCGCCGACCGGTACGACCAGCCGGAACAGGTTGAGCAGCCTGAGTATTCGCCAGGACAGCTCGGGAGAGTCTGCTTCTGAAATCTGCAATCAGGCCCTCGGACGCCGGGCGCGAGCAGGGCCGGGTGCCCCGAGCGGGGACTTTAGCATTGTTCATTTGCCGCCTGCTTTGCCATTGGCGGCTGGCGTGGTCAGAATACGGACAAGCCCACCCTTCGGAGGCGGCACAAAGGCCGGTCACATGAATCTCCACGAATACCAGTCCAAGGAGTTGTTCACGCAGTACGGTATCCCCGTGCCGCGCGGACACGTCGCGTCGACGCCCGACGAAGCTGCCGATGCCGCCACTGCCCTCGGTGGGGATATCTGGGTAGTCAAGGCGCAGGTTCACGCCGGTGGCCGCGGCAAAGCGGGCGGCGTCAAGGTCTGCCGCACCGTCGACGAGGTGCGCAGCGCAGCGGCAGGAATGTTCGGCATCCGCCTGGTGACGCACCAGACGGGTCCCGAAGGCCTCCCCGTACACCAGGTGTACGTCGAGGTCGGGTCGTCGATCGCAAGGGAGATCTACCTGTCCCTGCTGTTGAACCGCGACCGCAGCCGTCTGTCGTTCATTGCCTCGAGCGCCGGCGGTATGGACATCGAGGAAGTCGCGGCGCACCACCCCGAGCAGATCCTGCGCGCGGAGATCCATCCGTCCGCCGGCCTTCAGGGTTACCAGTGCCGGCAGTTGGCCTTCGGGCTCGGCCTCGCCGGTGGCCAGATCGCCGAATTCGAGAAGATCGCCCGAGGCCTGTATGCGCTCTACCTCGACAAGGACGCGAGCCTGGTCGAGGTGAATCCGCTGATCGTCACCAAGGACGGTAACGTCCTTGCGCTCGACGCAAAGATCAATATTGACGCCAATGCCGTTTACCGCCAGCAGCAGGTGGCGGCCTACCGAGACCCGTCGCAGGAAGATCCGATGGAGCGTCAGGCATCGGAGCATGACCTCAATTACGTTTCGCTTGGCGGCGACATCGCCTGCATGGTGAACGGCGCCGGTCTCGCGATGGCCACGATGGATCTGATCAAGCTGCATGGCGGCGAGCCTGCCAACTTCCTCGACGTCGGCGGTGGCGCGACGTCCGAGCGGGTCACGGCGGCGTTTCGCCTGATTCTGTCCAACCCGAACGTCCGCGCCGTGCTCGTCAACATCTTCGGCGGCATCGTGCGCTGCGACTTGATCGCCGACGGCATCATCAATGCGGTGAAAAACGTCGGCGTGAAAGTGCCCGTCATCGTGCGCCTTGAGGGTACCAATGCCGAAATCGCCCGGGCCGAACTCGCGAAGTCGGGGCTTGCGATCACGGCGGCCACCGACCTTACGGACGCGGCAGTGAAGTCAGTGCGCCTCGCGGCAGAGACGGCCGCCGCCTGAGGCGTGCCGGCGACATCAACCAGCGGAATAACTCCATGAGCATTCTTCTCGACAAACACAGCCGCGTGATCTGCCAGGGATTCACCGGCAAGCAGGGCACGTTCCATTCCGAGCAGTGCCTCGCCTACGGCACCAAGCTGGTCGGCGGCGTGACGCCCGGCCGTGGCGGGCAGACCCACCTCGGACTGCCGGTATTCGACACGGCGCGCGATGCCGTTCGTGCGACTGGCGCTGACGTCAGCATGATCTACGTCCCGGCGGCCGGTGCAGCCGATGCGATTCTCGAGGCCGCCGATGCGGGCATCGAACTCATCGTCTGTATCACCGAGGGGATCCCGGTCAACGACATGGTGCGCGTCAAAGAGGCGCTCAAAGAGTACCCGTGCCGGCTCGTCGGCCCGAACTGCCCGGGCGTGATTACGCCGGGGCAGGCCAAGGTAGGCATCATGCCCGGGTTCATTCACTCGCCGGGCAAGGTAGGAATCGTCTCGCGCTCAGGAACGCTGACCTACGAGGCGGTCTTTCAGACGACCCGGCTGGGGCTCGGACAAAGCACCTGCGTCGGTATCGGCGGCGACCCGGTTCGCGGCCTGAATTTCGTGGACGTACTCGCCCTGTTCGAGGCGGACCCGGCGACGGAAGGCATCATCATGGTCGGCGAAATCGGCGGTGCCGACGAGGAAGCCGGCGCGGAATTCATTCATCGCCACGTGACCAAGCCCGTGGTGGCCTACATCGCCGGTGTCACGGCGCCCCCTGGCAAGCGGATGGGTCATGCCGGTGCGGTCATCAGCGGCGGCAAGGGCACGGCGGCGGACAAGTTCGCGGCACTCGAGAAGGCGCGCGTGTCGGTCGTTCATTCGCCGGCTGAACTCGGCACCGCGATGGCGGCGGCACTGAATCGCCGGGCGTCGCGCAAGAGCGGCAAGTCCAAGGCAGCCGGTAAGGCGAAAGCCGTGGCGAAGAAGGCTGCCAGCGTTGTCGCCAGGCCGAAGGCCGGTTCGCGCGCAAAGGCAGCGCCCGCGAAGGCCAAGGTGGCAGTGAAGGCCAAGGTGGCAGTGAAGGCGCCGGCCAAGGTCAAGGCCAAGGTCAAGGCCAAGGCCAAGGCCAAGGCCAAGGCGAAAGTCTCGGGCAAGGCCGCCAAAGGCGTCGCGAAGACCGGTAAGAAAGGCGCCGCACGGGCTGCCCGGCGGGGGACTGCGAAGGCGAAGCGCAC
>CAITAM010000235.1 GCA_903890265.1 uncultured Pseudomonadota bacterium
GAGGTAGTCACCCGCCGCGCCGCCGGCAAGGCCGATGGCGCCGAGGGTCAGCGGGCCGCTGCCGGTGTTGCTGACGATGAGGCGCTGGCCGGTCGTCGTCTGGCCGACCGTGTCGTTGCCAAAGCCGAGCGTGGTCGACGAGACGCTGAGCACGCCGGTGCCGCCGCTGCCCGCCGCCTGCGTGACCGTGAGCGCCTGGCCGGCCACGGTGATCGTGCCGGTCCGCGCGGCCGAGCCGACGTTCGGACTCACCGAATACGTCAGCGGCGCGCTGCCGGTGCCGCTCGTCGGCGTCACCGTGAGCCAGCCCGCGTTCGAACCGGCGGTCCACGCGGTCGTCGCCGCTGCCGTCAGCACCGCGCTGCCGACGTACTGGCCGGGCGGTACGGTGGTGCTCGCCGGCGCGAGGCCGTAGGCCGGGGCCGTCACCTGGCCGAAGGTGCTGATCAGCAGCCCGCCGTCGACCGTACCGAGGCCCGTCGCCTGGTTGTAGGTCGGGTTGGCGGCCGATGCCGAGTACCCGGTCTGGCCGGGCACGCTGTTGTTGCCCGAGGTGATGCGATGAAAGACCGCGGCACCGCCCGCGACCTGCAGCTCCGAGAGCGCGTACAGCGTGGGGTTGAGGTTGCCGAGCCGCCCGCCCTGCTTCTGCGCGACGAGGGCGGCGATGCCGGCGAAGGACGGCGCCGAGGCCGACGTGCCCCCCACGCCGACCAGGCTCAGGCTCGGCACACCGTCGGACGTCCACACGAGGTAGGCGTCGTGCGCCCCCGAGGCCGACAGCGCCACGTCCGGCACGTCCCGCACGCCGTCGCTCGGCACGCCGGTCGCGAGCTGCCAGGCGGGCTTGGCGTAGAAGATGCTCGCGCCGCCGCCGCTCGCGGCGAGATTCGAGCCGCTGCTGTTCCAGACCGCCTCGGGGATGTAGGACAGCGCCGAGGCCTGGGTCGTCGCGTTGTTGCTGCCCGCCCAGTACGTCGCGGGCGCGCTGACGTCGCCCGTGAACTGGGTCCCGCCGACGCAGGTGCTGTAGGGCGAACTGCAGAGCTCGTTGACGCCAAGCCCGCCCGTCGCGATCGACGCGCTCGCCGTATCACAGCCCGCCGCACCCGAGTCGCCGGACGACACCAGCACGCTGATGCCCTGCGCCGCGGCCTGCTGCCAGAGCGCGTTGTACACGGTCGTGCCCGATGCCACGCTCGCGGTCTGCTCGCAGCTGCCGTAGCTCACCGAAATGATGTCGGCGACGTTGTGGCTGACTGCGTAGCTTGCGGAGAGGTCCACGCCGTCGGTGAGTCCGGTCGAGCGCGAGGTGACGAACGTGACGCTCGCCCCGGGTGCGACCGCGCCACTCCACTCGAGGTCGAGATCCGACTCCAGCTGGTCGTTGGTGACGTAACCCGGGTTCGGGCCGTTGACGATGACTGTCGGCAGCCTGGCGCTGAGACCGAAGTAACTGCGGAACTGCGACAGGTCCGCGGTGCGCACGGCCGAGCGGCCGATGACCGCGATCGAGCGCCCGCTGCCGTTGATGGACTGGGCGTAGGCGCCATTGAGGTCGTAGATCGTCGCGAAGTCGCCGGGCGCGAGGTAGAACGTCGTGCTGCCGGCCGTGAACCCGGGCCGAGACAGGCTGCGCACGAGCTGCGGCTGACGGCGAAAGTCGTGCAGCGAGCCGAAGCCGCGCACCACCGGCGCCAGCGCCCGCGGCACGCTGGGTTCCCGCGAGGCCGCGACGTGCAGCTCGCCGTGCCAGCGGTAGCGGTGCAGGCCGACGGAAAACGCGTTGTCGAGCGCCGCCGCCGTGCCGTGCAGCATGAGGAGCTGCCCGCCGGCCGGCTCGTCGTCCACGGTCAGCTGGTGCGCGGCGAGCCACGCCTTCAGCCGGGCGCGGTCACCCGGCGCGATGCCGAACCGCTCGCCGAAGCTCGCCGGCGTCAGCCAGCGGTGGTACTGCGGGTCGCCGCGTCGCTGCACGCTCGAGAGGAACTGGCGCAGGTCGGCTTCCTGCTCGGGTGCGGCGCGCAGCACGAGCGTCAGCCGCTCGACCGCGAGGCCGGGCTCCACTGGCCCGAGGTCAACGCTCGCACGCAACGCGCCGTGCACGTGCCCGGGCAGGGCGACCCGATCGGTTTCAACGACCGGTGCGGTCGCCCGCTCGCGCGGTGCGGCGAGCGCCGGGCGCGCATCGCCGAGTGACAGCCCCGCCACGAGCAGGCCGAGAAGGGCGCGACGGCGCGGGACGCGGCGCAGGGCACGGCGCAGGAAGGGGCGGGGCAGGTTCATCGATCGGCACGTCCGGGGCGGGTCTGACGCGCGCCACGCATCCCTCGCGGCGCTTTCATTCGGCGTGCGAGCGTTATACGGCGCGTCCGTGACACGCGTGTGTGCGCCAGACCGGGCGCCGACATTAGGAGGAAATCCTGCGCCGGCGGGCGCCGCGCCTCAGGCGGGGCGCAACTAGAGCTTCAACTCGTCCGGTGCGCGGTTCCACCAGCCGCCGCCGAGTGCCATCAGCAGCCCGGCGGTGTCGCCGAGCCGGGCGCTCTGCGCCTGGGCGCGGTTAAGCAGCGCGAGCTGGTAGGCGCTCTGCGCCTGCAGCAGCACGAGCGGACTGACAAGACCGAGGCGGCGCTGGTCGGTCGCGACCTGGAGGCTCGTGGTCGCGGCGCGCTCGGCGTCGACCGCGGCCGCGTACGCCGCGGCATCGGTCTCGACCGCGTGCAGCGCGTCGGCGACGTTCTGCGCCGCCGAGATCACGGTCGCGCGGTACTGCGCGCCGGCCTGCACGAGCGCCTGCTCCGCGGCGCGCTGGCGGTGGCGCAGCGTGCCGGCGTCAAACAGCACCTGGGCGATGCTCGCGCTGCCGTTCCAGAACGGTCCGCCGGTCTTGAACATATCGCTGAACGTGGACGCGGTGCCGCCGAGGTTGCCGGTCAGGCTGATCTGCGGGATCCGCGCCGCCGTCGCGACGCCGACGTCGGCGGTGGCGGCGTGCAGGGTCGCTTCCGCGGCGGCGACATCCGGGCGGTGGCGCACGAGCGAGGCGGGCACGCTGACCGGGATTTCCCTCGGCAGCGTCAGGCTGTCGAGCGTGAAGTGGACCCCGAGGTCCTCGTCCGGCAGCGTGCCGACCAGCGCCCGCAGCAAGTCCTCGGTCTGGGCGAGCTGCCGCTCGAGCGGCGGCACGAGGGCGATGGCCTGGGCGACGGCGGTCTCCTGCGCGGCGACGTCCGCGCGCGTGACGTAGCCGAACTTGAGCTGATTCTTCAGGATGTCGAGCGCGGCCTTGTTGGCGGCCACCGACTGCGTCGCCGCCTCGAGCTGGGCCCGGACCGAGGCCTCCTGGATGGCCGCGGCCACCACGTTGGTCGCGAGCGACAGGTAGGCGGCCTCGAGCTGGAAGCGCTGCACGTCCGCCTGCGCGGTGAGCGACTCCGCCGCCCGGCGGTTGGCGCCGAACACGTCCGGCACGTAGGCCACGCTGAGCTGCGCGGTATGGAAGTTGTAGGTGACCGGCGCGTTGTAGGGCGGCCCGTTCGGGTTGCTGCCGGTGGCAATCGTCGTGCCATTGCCCTGGATGCCGGGCGAGTTGCCACCGAGGGTGCCGGCGAGCTTCTGCCGCTCGAACGTGTAGCCGGCGGACACCGTCGGGAAGAAGTAGCCGCGCTGGGCGAGCACGTACTCGTTCGCCTGGCGCAGCGCCGCGTGCGCGGCCTCGATCGAGGGGCTGTGCGCGAAGGCGCGCTCGACGAGGCGATTGAGCGAGTCCGACTCGTAGTAGGTCCACCACTTCCACGGCAGGTCGTCGGAGATGACGAGCGCCTGCGCCTCGCCGGCCGGCGCGCCCGGCGCCGCGGCGGTTGTCGCCGGCATCGGTGCCGGGCTGTAGCCGGCGTCGGCGGGGGCGGCCGGGCGGTTAAAGTCCGGGCCCACCGCGCAGCC
>CAITAM010000236.1 GCA_903890265.1 uncultured Pseudomonadota bacterium
CGCCGCCTCGCGCTGAGCGCGGCTCAGGCGCGAGCGGCGCTGCCTATCAGCAGGTCCACCTGGTTCTCGAACGCCGCGAAGTCCTCGAGCACGCGGACGCGGCCCGGCACGTCGTGCCGCTCGAACAGGCGCGTGGCCGCGCCGCCGGTCCAGAGTTCGATGTGGTCGGGCAGTGCCTTGGCCAGTACGGTGAGCTCGGCGACGGTGTCGGCGACGATCTCGCCGTGGACGAACGACAGCGTGACGGCGCTCGCGCCGATGCGCTCCGCGTAGACCGCGATGTCCGCACCCGGCACGTCGGGACCGAGGTAGTAGCAGCGCGCGCCGCGGCTGGAGGCCAGCAGCGCACCCATCAGGATGCCGATCTCGTGCCGCTCGCCGGACACCGTGGTCAGCACGATCGATGGTCCGGTGGCGATACGGTTGTAGGTGTCGATGACGGCACCGACGTGCTTGCGCGTCGTGCCGGTGATGATCCGCTCCTGGGCGATCGTTGCCGACCCCTCGTGCCAGCGTTCGCCGATGTCGTGCAGGGCCGGAATCAGCACGTCATTGACGACCACCCGCAGCGGCAGCAGGGCGAACGCCATCGACAGCGCCTGATCGCAGTCATCCGGCCGGTAGTTGAGGGCGGCCTGCATCATCTGCTCGGCATAGGACTTGGAAGCCGTCTCGACGCTGCCGCGGCCGGCGGGGTCCGCCAGGATCTTGGCGATTTCCTCGTCTGACAGGCGCGCGAGTTTGGAGATGGCGTGGCCGCGCTCGGTCGCTTCGCGCAGCTTGCGCAGCCGGATCACGTCCTCGGGCGCGTACGAGCGCCGACCGTTGCCGTCGCGCTGCGGCGTGACGATCCCGTAGCGCCGTTCCCACGCGCGCAGGGTCTCGATGCTGACGCCACTCGTCTGTGAAACCGCCTTGATGCTGAACATAATCTGCCTCTTTCGGGCACCCGCCCGGTGCGTGGCTGGATTCGATCCGATTTTAGTATAGGCAATTTCTGGCTCTAGCCAGTACAACTGCTGGACACTGTCAGCGTGTATTTCGCAGGCCGTGCGCGGGCGGATTCAGCCCGGCGCGACTTTCCGGCGGCCGCTCAGGGGCCGCTGGCCTGGTCGGCCTCGAGCTCAGCCGAAGCGGTAAGCCACGCCTCCTCGGCGGCGGCGAGGGCCGCCTTGGCGTCGCGCTGGGCGCCGAGCACCTGCTCGAGTTCGCCCTTGGCCCCGGCGGCGTACAGGGCGCTGTCGGCGAGCCGCGCCTCGGCGGTCTTGAGCCGGGCCGAGGCCTCGTCCATCGCGCGCTCCGCGCGTGCGATCGCCTGACGCAGCGGGCTGAGGCGCGCGCGCCTCGCGGCGTCTTCCCGGCGCCGGTCGCGAGCGGCCTCGCGGCTCTCGCCGCCCTTGTCGCCGGCGGGCCGCAGCGGCCCCGCGCTGTCATCCGCAGCCTCACTGCGCGTCAGCCAGGCGGCGTAGTCGTCGAGGTCCCCGTCGAACTCGCGGACGCGCCCGTCCGCGACCAGCAGCAGGGTATCGGCGACGAGGCGCACGAGATGACGGTCGTGGGACACCATGACGATGGCTCCGGCGTAGTCCTGCAGCGCAACCGACAGCGCATGGCGCATTTCAAGGTCCAGATGATTGGTGGGCTCGTCGAGCAGCAACAGGTTCGGCCGTCGCGACACCAGCAGCGCCAGCACGAGGCGGGCACGTTCGCCGCCGGAGAACGGCCGCACCGGCTCGAACACCCGCTCGCCCGAGAAGCCAAAGCCGCCGAGGAAGTTGCGCTGCTCGGCCTCCGGCGCCGTGGCGAGTTCCGCGCCGCCGAACTTCGCCAGATGCCAGAGCGGACTTTCCTCGCCATCGAGCTGCTCGACCTGATGCTGGGCGAAATAACCGATGGCCAGCTCGGCGGCCTCCATGCGCTGTCCGCCGAGCAGCGGCGCCGCTCCGGCCAGGGCGCGGGTCAGGGTCGACTTGCCGGCGCCGTTGCGGCCGAGTAGCGCGATGCGATCGCCCGGCTGGACACTCAGCGAGACGTTGTCGACCACGGCGCGCCCGTCGTAGCCGACCGACGCCCGGGTCACCGACAGCAACGGCCGCGGTAGCTTTCTTGGCTCGGCGAACGAAAACTCGAACGGTGAATCGGCATGCGCGACGGCAATGGCCTCCATCCGCTCCAGTGACTTGATCCGGCTCTGGGCCTGCCGTGCCTTGCTGGCCTTGGCGCGAAAGCGTGCGATGAAGTCCTGGATGTGCCGCCGCTCACGCTCCTGGCGCGCGGCGGCAGCGGATCGCTCGGCAAGCCGGGCGGCGCGTTCGTGCTCGAAGCTTGTGTAGTTGCCGCTGTAGACCGCTATCGCCCCGTTCTCGATGCTGACGATGCGCCCCACCACCCGGTCGAGAAACTCCCGGTCGTGACTGACGATCAGCAGGGTCCCGGGATAGCTGCGCAGCCAGTTCTCGAGCCAGAGCACCGCGTCGAGATCCAGATGATTGGTAGGCTCATCGAGCAGCAGCACGTCGGACCGGCACATGAGTGCCTGCGCGAGCGCGAGGCGCACCCGCCAGCCGCCCGAGAAACTGCTGACCGGCTTGCGCTGGTCCTGGGCGGTGAAGCCGAGGCCGTCCATCAGCGCGCCGGCACGGGCGAGCGCCGTGTAGCCGCCGATCGAATCGAACTGCTGGTGCAGCCGGGCGAGGCTCAGGCCGTCCCCGTCGCCCCCATGGCCGGCGATACTCGCCGTCAGCGCCACGAGCTCACGGTCACCGGCCTGCACGAAGTCGATGGCCGCCCGCTCGTCCGCCTCGGCCTCCTGCGCGACGCTCGCCTTGACGAGGCCGCGCGGCTCCTCGTAGTCGCCGGCATCGGGCGCGAGCTCGCCCCTGACCAGCGCGAACAGCGATGACTTGCCCGCGCCATTCGCGCCGACGACGCCAACCCGATCACCGCGCGCGATCGAAAACGTCGCGTGCTCGAAGAGCGGCCTCGGGCCGCGGCGCAGGGTGAGGTCCTTGAAGTTGAGCACGGCGCGATTATCAGGCCCCGGGGCGCCGTCGCGAAGTCCGGCCTGCCACGGGCGTCAGGTCTGCAGCGCGACGTACCACGCGCCAGCCACGGCAAGCACCGCCAGCAGGCCCGAGACACGCTGCGCTGGCGGGGGGAAATACCCCACGGGCCGCAGGCCGAGGCCGACGGCGAGGCCGGCCGCGAAGCCGAGGGCATGGCCGTTGACGTCGGTCTGGGCATCGCCCGTGCCGACAAGTGCCAGGAGCAGCGCCGCGGCGATGATCGCGCCCTGCACGCCGTGCGCGACGCCGGGGCGAAGCCCGCGCGTCGGCGCGCGCGCGGCGACCAGGCCGAGCGCGGCGAACACCGCGGTGGACGCGCCGAGGGAGCCCGCCCCGGTCGGCAGGAGCCAGGCCTCGATGGCATTCGCGACTGTCGCGGACAGCACGATCGCGAGCCAGCCAACGCCCGGCCCGTAGAGGGCGGCGGCGGCCCCGCCGAACAGCAGTCCGAAGCCCGCGTTCGAGGCGAGGTGTGCCGCGTTGGCGTGCAGGGTCAGCGCCGTGACCGCACGCCACCAGGCCCCTGCGCGAACCGCGCCGGGCTCGAGAATACCGGCACCGAGCCAGTCGTAACCGAGCCAATGCTGGCTCGCCGCGAGGGCCACGAGGTAACAGACCGCGATGGCGACGCCCGTCCACGGCAGCGCCCGCGGATAGAGGGCGGGCTCCGGCTCGCGCGGTACGGTGCGGTTCTCGTCGATGTAGCGGTTAAGCTCATCGTGCGCCCGCGCCACGTCCGCGGCGGGCACGAGCAGGGTGTAGCCGAACGCGTCCTCGCCGAGCATGCAGGGCACGCCGACCGCCGTCAGCACGAGCCCCGCCTCACTGACGCCGGCGGCGGCGCGGGAGCGGAGAATCTCGGTCCAGTGGTCTGGCATAGCCGGCTGCCGCAGACGGCCGCGTGGGCCGGTCAGGTCGGCAGGCGTGCCGGCGACTGCAGCACGCCGAAGTAGCGTGCGAACGGGTACACACCGCGCTCCTGCCCCTCGAGGAGTGCCAGCAGCTCGTCACCCGTCAGCGGCTCGCCGAACAGGCGGCCCTGGACGTAATGACAGCCCCGGTCGCGAAGGAACGCCAGCTGGTCGTTGGACTCCACGCCTTCCGCCACAACCTCCATGCCGAGGTTGCGGCCCATCTCGATGATCGTCCGGACGAGTGTCGCGCTGTCCTTGTTGAAGGACACGTTGCGGATGAAGGACTGGTCCATCTTCAGCGTGCCGACCGGCATCTGCTGCAGGGCCGAGAGCGACGAATAGCCGGTCCCGAAATCGTCAATCGATAGATGAATGCCCATGTCGTGCAGCTCCGTCAGCAATGGCACTGTCGTCTTGGCATCATTCATCAGGGTGGTTTCGGTGATTTCAAGCTCGAAGCAGTCGGGATTCACGCCGGCTTCGCGAAAAACCGAGCGGCAGCGGGTCAGGAAACTCGCCGTTCGCAGCTGTCGCAGGCTGAGGTTGATCGAGATGCGCCCGGGATTCTCGACGTGGCGCAGCCAGCTGCTGTAGTCGGTGCAGACCTTGCGCAGCACCCATTCGCCGATGGGCAGGATCAGGTTCGTCTCCTCGGCGAGCGGGATGAAGTGCGCCGGGGCGATATCGCCGTGGCCCGGCAGGCGCCAGCGCAGGAGCGCCTCGGCGCCCGCAATGCGCCCGCTGACGATGTCAATCTTCGGCAGGTAACGGAGCACGAACTCGTCCCGCTCCACGGAGCGGCGCAGCTTGCTCTTCAGCATCAGGCGCTCGACGGCTGCCGCGTTCATTTCCGGTGCGTAGAAGGCGTAGGCGTTGCCACCGCCGCGTTTGGCGTAATACATCGCGGCGTCGGCATTGCGTATGAGATCGAGAGTGTCGGTGGAGTCCACCGGAAAGCAGGCAATGCCGATGCTGGCCGTCAGGTAGATCTCGTTGCTGTTGAGGAAAAACGCCCGGCTGACGTCGTCAAGAATGTGGCGTGCCAGCGTTCCGACGCTGGCACGCACGTAATCGGCGGCGGCGGGTTCCTGGATGACGATCGCGAATTCATCGCCCGCCAGTCGGCCGAGGATGCTGCCGCGGGGCACCGCGCGCGCGAGTCGCTCCGAGAGGATTTCCAGCGTCCGGTCGCCGGCGGCGTGGCCAAACGTGTCGTTGACGTCCTTGAAGCGATCGACGTCGAGGTAGAGCACGATGATGCGAGTCTGCGTCTTGGCGCTGCGCGCGATCATCTGCTGCAGAAGATGCTGGAACTGCATCCGGTTCGGCAGTCTCGTCAGGGCATCGTGGCGGGCGAGGTAGTGGATGCGGCGCTCTGCGCGCTTGCGGTCGCTGATGTTGCGCGCCACGAAAATAAAACCGTCTTCGGAATTCTCGCTGCTGCGGATGACCGACCCGGACAGTGACACCGGCACGCCCTGGCCGGCTTTGACGCGCAGCGTCGTCTCCCGTGCCTCGCTGGCGGCGGTGCTGACCTCGAACTTCGGTGCGCCGAGGTCATCCAGCAGGTCGGCGAGGTCCCGACCCTGCAGTTCCTGTTCCGTGTAGCCGGTCAGTGCCTCGGCGGCCGCGTTGACGCGGGTGATGTGCCCGGCCTTCGACGTCACGAGGACGGCGTCGTTCATGCTGTTCAGCACCGTGTCGTGGTAATCGCGACTGATGGTGCTCTGGCTCAGGCGATGCCGCAGGTCCTCGAGGGCATTCGCGAGCTCGCCCAGCGGGCCGCGCCGGCGCGGCTGGGTCACGGGCAGCGTGTAGTCACCGCCGCTGAGGCGCTGGGCGCTGTCGATCAGCTGGGTGACGGGCCGGTGCCGGCGACGCGACCAGTAGTAGAGGACGATGGCGCCGACTGAAGCGAGCGCCGTGGCAACCGCCACCTGAAAGCCGAGTCTCGCGGCGCCGACGCCCCGCTCCGCGTCGTCGCGCGCGGCATCGAACGCGGCGAGGTCGGCGCGAACGCCCGGCAGGTGGGTCCCGATCGCGAGCGTCCCGGCTTCGCCGCCGGCGTTCTCCAGCGGCAACGCAATCCAGTACAGCGAGCCGGTCGGCAGGGCCCGGTCCGGTATGCGGTAGGTCAGCGCGCCGCTGGCGAGGCGCACCTCGATCTGCGCGATGGAATCGTCGGGCGTGGCGTCGTGGTAGTGCAGGCCGATCAGCGCCCGGCCGAGGGATTCGATCGCGGCGCGGTCGCCGCCGCTGATGGCCTTGGCGAGCGCAACCCGCGTCACCTGGGTGTTCCGTTCGGCCGCCTTCAGGGCGGGTTCCGTCAGGCGGTGCTCGAGGCGCACGCGCTCGTCGCTGCCGTGGCTTTCGACCACGGCATTGAAGTTCGTGCCGAGCCGGCTCGCGAGCGCCGCGACGCCGACGGCGATGGCGCCGATCACGAGGGCCCGCCAGACAAAGGCCGGAAGCAGCGGACGGGGCAGGGAAATCATGGCCCTATAATACCGGGCATGGACCCGCTCCCGGCCCGAAACTGCCGCTCGGCCCGACCCCTCCTCGCGGGCCGTCGGGCGCACGCATGACGCGGCGGAGCGAGCCCCGTGTCGTCTTTAGCGCGGACGAAATGGTCGGCCGGGCGACGTCGCATATCATCACCAGTACGGATTTGCCGTTTCCCGTGCACAGGGCCGTGCTGCGGCCGTTTCTGCGGCTGCGCCAGGAGGCTCTGCGAGCCGGTTTTGACCTCTGGCCGGTCTCGGCGTTCCGCGACTTCGACCACCAGCGGCGGATCTGGAACGGCAAATGGCGTGGCGAGCGACCGCTCCTCGGCCGCGCGGGCGAGCCGCTCGACGCTGCCGCGCTGTCGCCGGCCGCCCGCGTGCGCGCCATTCTCGTCTGGTCGGCCGTGCCGGGCGCGAGCCGCCACCACTGGGGCACCGAACTCGACGTCTACGACCGTGCCGCGGTGCCCGCCGGCTACCGCCCCGGGCTCACGGTCGAGGAGTACGCGGCCGACGGGCCGTTCGGACCGCTGGCCGACTGGCTCGAGCGACGGATGGAGGCCTTCGGCTTTTACCGGCCCTACCGGCACGACCGCGGCGGCGTGCTGCCCGAGCCCTGGCATCTCAGTCACTTCCCCACCGCGCGCGAGGCGTCGCGGCGGCTGCGCCTCGCGACACTGGCGCGCGTGCTGCAAAGCGCCGAGGTCGAGGGCCGGGCGGCACTGCTGAAGGGGTTGCCGGTGATCTACCGGCGCTACGTGCGCAACGTCGAGTCGCCGCCCCGGCAGCGGCCGACGGCCGCGGCCGGCGGCGCGCGCCGGACGGACTAGGGCGTGCGCCAGATCGCCCGCAGGTGGCCCAGCATCAGCTGACGGACGCTGCTGAGCGGGTTGGGGTCGATCGTGAAGCACGGCGGGTTGCGACGCAGCAGCGGCCAGTTCTCGCTGCGCAGCACCTGCTGCAGGAAGATCTGGTTCTGCCGCATCGCCTCGATGTACGGGTTACGGCCGTCGAACAGCACGTCGACGTAGCGGTACGCCCCGCCGAATTCGCCGTCGAGCCGGTCACGCATGGTGGCCGCGTAGAAGTGCGGCGTCTTGCGCAGCAGGTCGAGCCCCGAGCCGTAGCGCACCCGTACGTTGCCGTGCTCGTCGCGATCCTGCGCGACGCCGGCGAGCACGAACTCGGGGTAGAGGCGGTCACGGCATTTCTCGAGGTAGCAGCGGTCCGACATCTGCGCGATGAGGTCGGCCGTGCCGATCAGGTGGCCGACCGCCCGGTCGCGCGGATCGTTGATCTGGATCTGCGCAAACGGGATCTCGTACCCCGTGTAGTGAACGATGCGCGTCGAGACCTGGATCCAGGCGCCGAGGCCGACCGTCGGCAGGCAGCGCGCGAGGAGCCGCGCCGAGCGACTGACGTGGCTCGCGGTGACCTCCGCGCCGTTTCGGTGCGAGCGGTCCGCCGACTCGCGCACGTAGCCCGAGTCGTGAAAGAGCGCGGTCACAAGACCCATGGCGGCGCGCTCCCAGCCCAGCCGGTCACGCTCGGCCACCGAGCGCTCGTAGCCGACGAGGAGGCGCGCGGCGGCCAGGGTCATGTCGAGGGTGTGCTGGCGATCGTGATAGACGGTGTCGAGTCCGCTGTAGCCCGGCCATTCGCCGGCAAACAGGCGGCGCAGCTCGTTGAACGCCGCGTGCAGCGGGTCGAACGACTCGCCGGGCCACTGGTCGCGGAAAAGCGCCTCGCAGGCGCGCGCAACGGCCGCGAAGGAGCTGACCTGGACCGTGTTGGTGACGTCGAAGTCCGAGCGCCGGTGCCTGCCCGGTGGGCGCGGGACGGGCGGGTGCGGTGCCTTGGCCGTCTCACGGCCCGTGTCGGCGACGCCGGTGACGTCAGTGTCGGTCGAGGTCGCCAATCGTCTATCCCCCGTCGCTGCGCGGCCCGCGTGCCCGGGATCTCTGCGTGCCGGATCCCGTGGTTCAGTGAGAAAGAGTCTAGACGCATTCGCCGCAGCACGACCACCGCTACCGCAACCTTTACGCGCTCGATTGAACAGTTGGCGGTGCCGAATCGCGGGAATGCGAGACCGCTTCCGCGATATGTCAGCTGGCCGGCGTGCCCTCGTCAGCAAGGCTGAACGTGGCGATGACCGGCGCATGGTCGGACGGGCGCTCCCAGGTGCGCGGCTCGCGCTCGATCCGGCAGTCCTTGAGCGCGCGGCCGAGCGCCTCGCTCGCGAGCACGAGATCAATGCGCAGGCCGTGGTTGCGGCGAAAGCCGCCGGCGCGGTAGTCCCACCAGCTGTACTGGCCCGGCGCGTCGTTCTTGAGCCGGAACGCGTCGGCGTAGCCGAGCGCCTGCAGGCCCTGCAGGGCCGCCCGCTCCGGCTCCGAGACGTGCACCTGGCCGGCCCAGGCCTGCGGATCGTGCACGTCCCGATCGTCGGGCGCGATGTTGTAATCACCGAGCACGACTACACGCGCATGCTCGGCCGTGAGGCGTGCCATGTAGCCTGCGAGTGCCTCGAGCCAGTGGAGCTTGTAGGCGTATTTATCGCTGCCGACGGCCTGTCCGTTCGGCACGTACACGCCGACGATACGGATGCCGCTGACCGTGCCGGCGATGACACGCGACTGCGGATCCTCGTAGCCCGGGATGCCGCGCACGACGTCCGTGATCGGGCCGCGTGCCAGCAGGGCCACGCCGTTGTAGGTCTTCTGCCCGAAGCTGACGGACTGGTAGCCGAGCGCGGCAAGCTCCGTGCCCGGGAAGTCCTTGTCCTCCATTTTGATTTCCTGGAGGACCAGCGCGTCGACCGGCTCGGCGGCCAGGAACTCCCGCAGGTGCGGCAGCCGGACCTTGAGCGAATTGACGTTCCAGGTCGCGACGGAAAAGTCACTCACGCGGCGAGCCCGTCCTTCTTCAGCAGCGCACCGACCTCAGGCCGGCGGCCCCGGAAGCGAACGAAGGCGTCCATCTGGTCGCATTCGCCACCCCGCGCGAGGATCGCCTCGAGGAAACGCGTGGCCGTTGGCTGGTCGAAGACGCCCGCTTCCTCGAAGGCGGCGAAGGCATCGGCGGCCAGCACCTCGGCCCACTTGTAGCTGTAGTAGCCCGCCGCGTAACCGCCGGCGAAAACGTGCGAGAAACTGTGCGCGAAGCGGTTGAACGAGGGTGGCTTCAGCACGCTGACGCGGCTGCGCACGCGCGCCAGCACCTCGGCCACCTGCGCACCGCGCGCCGGGTCGTACTCCGCGTGCAGGCGAAAGTCGAAGAGCGCGAACTCGAGCTGGCGCACGGCAGCGAGGCCGGCATGAAACGTGCGCGAGCGGAGCAGCCGGTCGAGTTCGCCGGCCGGCAGCGGCTCACCGGTCGCGACGTGGGCCGACAGGAGCGGCAGAACCTCGGGTCGCCACGCCCACTCCTCCATCAGCTGGCTCGGCAGTTCCACGGCGTCCCAGGGCACGCCGTTGATGCCGGCGAGGCTCGGATAGTCGATCTCCGTCAGCAGGTGATGGAGCGTGTGACCAAACTCGTGGAACAGCGTCACCACGTCGGAGTGACGCAGCTGGGCGACTTCGCCGGCGGCGGGTGGCGTGAAATTGCAGACCAGGTTGGCAACCGGCAGCGACTGGGCGCCCGGGACACGGATGCGGGTCGACACCTCCGCCATCCAGGCCCCGCCGCGCTTGTGGTCGCGGGCGTAGAAGTCCGCATAAAAGCCACCGATCTCGCGGCCGTCCGCCGCCTCGACGGCGTAGTAGCGCACGTCCGCATGCCAGGTGCTGACGTCATCGCGCTCCCGCAGCTTGAGGCCGTAGAGGCGTCGCGCCACCTCGAACATGCCATCGAGCACGCGCGGCAGCGGGAACCACGGGCGCAGCCGTTCCTCGGAGACGTTGAAGCGCTCGGTGCGCAGGCGCTCGGCGAAGTACGCCACGTCCCATGGCTCGAGATGACGGCCGGCGTAGGACTCAAGCTCCGCGTATTCGCTGCGTGCGCCCGGCAGGTAGCGGCTGGCCAGCTCCTCCAGGAACGCGAGCACGGCGCCCGTGTCCGGTGCCATCTTCGTGGCAAGCGACAGGTCGGCGTAGTTGGCATAGCCGAGGAGCCCGGCGGCCTCGTGCCGCGCCGCGAGGATGCTCGCCATCACGCCGGTGTTGTCGAACCGGTTCGCACTGGGACCCTCGTCCGACGCCCGCGTGTACCACGCCGTGTAGAAGTCGCGGCGCAGGTCCGCCGAGTGCGCATGGTTCATGACGGCCGCATAGGTCGGGTAGTCGAGCGCGAGCACGTGCCCCGCGCTGCCGCGCTCGCTGGCGATGGCCGATGCGCGGGCGACGACGTGTGCGGGCAGACCGTCGAGCTCACGCGGGTCGACGATCTCGCGCGAGTACGCCTGGGTCGCGTCGAGCACGTTTTCCTCGAACTTCGACTGCAGCGTCGCGAGCTGCTGCATGAGTTCCTTGTAGCGCGACTTCTCCGCTGCCGGCAGGTGCACGCCAGCCAGCTTGAACTCACGCAGTGCGTAGGCAATCACGCGCCGGCGCTGGTGGTCGAGCGAGGCACCCTCGCGCTCGGCGATCCCTTCGTAGGCGCGGAACAGGGCCTCGTTCTGCCCGACCTCCGCGTAGTACTCGGCGAGCAGGGGCAGGCAGGTGTTGTATGCCGCGCGCAGTTCGTCCTCGTTCGCGACCGCATTCAGGTGCGATACCGGCGCAAAGACGCGGGCGAGATGCTGATGGAGGCGCTCGACCGGTTCGACCAGCGTCGCGAAGGTCGGCGCCGGCTGCAGCAGCAGGCGGCCGATCTCCGCCCGGCAATGAGCGAGCTCGGCGGTCAGCGCCGGGACCACGTGCTCGGCCCGGATCGCGCCGTAGTCCGGCAGCCGGTCCGTGCGGAGGAGGGGATTTTCTAGGTTCATGTCAGCGTGACTCTCGGGGCAAGGGTGCTGCGCCGCCGAACCGGGCGCACACCGGAAAAAAACAGCGAGGCGGGGGCGGGAGTCGTGCAGCCAGCGGCCGCCCGTGCCGGTTCCTCCACCCCGCGCCGCCGGTTCCGTGTCCATGGTACGCCGGCCGAGCGCCGGGCTATGATGCCCGACCCGCATGCGCGGGGCGCGCCCGCGGAGGCGATATGTCCACTGACTACGATCTTATATCGATCGGCGGCGGCAGCGGCGGTCTCGCCGTCTCGCAGCGCGCGGCGGAGTACGGGGCCCGCGCCCTCGTCATCGAGCCGAAACCGCTCGGCGGCACCTGCGTCAACGCGGGCTGCGTGCCGAAGAAGGTCATGTGGAACGCGGCATCGATTGCGCATGCCCTGGACGACGCGCCGGAATACGCTTTTGATGCGGTGCCGCGCGCCTCCGTCGACTGGCCGCGGCTCAAGGCGGCCCGCGACGCCTACATCGCACGATTGAACGGCATTTACGAGCGCAACCTCGAGCGCAAATCGATCACGTGGGTGCGCGGGCGAGCCCGGTTCGTGGACCCGCACACCGTCAGCGTCGACGGCAGCGTCTACCGCGCGCGGCACGTGGTTATCGCGACGGGCGGTGAACCGATCGTGCCGCCAGTCCCGGGCGCCGAGCGCGGCATCACCTCGGACGGTTTTTTCGCCCTCGAGACGATGCCCCGGCGCGTCGCACTGGTCGGTACCGGCTACGTCGCCGTCGAGTTCGCCTGCACGCTGGCCGCGCTCGGCGCCAAAGTGACGCTCTTCATGCGCCAGGAGCGGGTCCTGCGCAGCTTCGACGTCATGCTGTCGGCGGCGCTGATGACGGAGATGAAAGGCGACGGTATCGAACTCGTGAGCCATGCGGTCGTGCGCGAGGTCGCGGCCGCGGGCGCGGCACACCGGCTCGTGCTCGTCGACGGCCGGGAATTCGGCGATTTTGACTGCGTGCTCTGGGCGATCGGCCGCCAGCCGGCGACGGCCGACCTCGGGCTGCGTGACGTCGGTGTCGCGACCTACGATGACGGTGTCGTCATCACGGACCGCTTCCAGGCCACCAATGTCGAAGGCGTGTACGCCATCGGCGATGTGACCGGCCGCGAGGCGCTGACACCGGTCGCGATCGCGGCAGGCCGGCGGCTGTCTGACCGGCTATTCAACGGCCAGGCCGACCGGCACCTCGACTACAACCTGATTCCAACCGTGGTCTTTACCCATCCGCCGATCGGCACCATCGGCCTTACCGAGAGTGCGGCGCGCGAGCTGCACGGCGAGGCGGTCAAGGTCTACCGCTCATCGTTCGTGCCCCTCTACCATGCGCTCACCGCGCGCAAGCGCCGCGCCGAAATGAAGCTCGTCTGTGTCGGCAGCGAGGAGCGCATCGTCGGGCTGCACGTCATCGGTGCCGGCAGCGACGAGATGCTGCAGGGCTTTGCCGTGGCGATGAAAATGGGCGCGACCAAGGCCGATTTCGATAACACCGTGGCCATACACCCGACGAGCGCCGAAGAGCTCGTCACGATGCGCTGAGCGAGCGGCCGTGGCTGTGAGCGACAACGTCCACCCGATGTCCGTGCGTACGCACGCCGGCGTGCGACCAAGGCTCGGGACGGGTGTCTACATCGATCCGCAGGCCTGCGTCATCGGGCGCGTCATCCTCGGTGACGACGTCTCCGTCTGGCCGATGGCCGTGCTGCGGGGGGACGTGAACACCATCAGCCTCGGCGCACGGACCAACGTGCAGGACGGCGCGGTGCTGCACGTCACGCACGACGGCCCCTACCAGCCCGGCGGCTACGCCCTCCTGATCGGTGACGACGTGACGATCGGCCACCGGGCGACGCTGCACGGCTGCCAGATCGGCAATCGCGTGCTGGTGGGGATGGGGGCGATCGTGCTCGACGGTGCGGTCGTCGAGGACGAGGTCATCATCGGTGCGGGCGCCCTGGTGCCGCCCCGGGCGCGGCTGACCACCGGCACTCTCTGGCTGGGTACGCCGGCGCGCCGTGCGCGCGCCATCGACGCTCGCGAACGCGAGTCGCTCGGCTACTCGGCCAGCCACTACGTACGGGTCAAGGACGAGTACCTCGCCCGCTGAGGTGGTCAGGCAGTCCGTGACGGCTGCTTGAGGAGGCTCAGCACCAGGGCGGTCGCCGGCCGAATGCCGCGCCAGAGTCGGTAGGCCTCCGCCGCCTGCTCCACCAGCATGCCCCAGCCACCGTGCGTGGCGGCGGCACCCAGCGCCGCTGCCTGGCGCTCAAACGGGGTCTGTTCCTTGGCGTAGGCCATGTCGTAGGCGACGGTCAGCGGGCCGATGCAATGCGCCGGCAGTGGCGGCAGGTCGCCGCTCAGGCTCGCCGAGGTGGCGTTGATCACGAGGTCGTAGGGGCCGTCCGGAACCGCCGCAAAATCGGATGCCGACACCGGACCGTCCGCCGCGAAGAATTCGGCCAGCTCCGCCGCCTTCGCTACGGTGCGATTGGCAATGTGCAGTGACGCGGGCTTCGCATCGAGCAGCGGACCGATAACCCCGCGGCTCGCACCCCCGGCACCGAGCAGCAGGATCCGGCGGCCTGCGAGGGCGAGGCCGATGTTGTCCGTCAGGTCGACGAGCAGTCCCGCGCCGTCGGTGTTGTCCCCGAGCAGGCCGCCGCTTGTCGACCATGCCAGCGTATTGACCGCGCCGGCTCGGCGCGCGCGCGGGCTGAGCTCGTCCGCGAGGGCGACGGCCTGCGGTTTATGCGGCACCGTGATGTTGAGACCCCGACCGCCGCCGCCGAGAAACTCCCGGGCAGCGCGCTCGAACTCGGCTGGAGCGGCATCGATCAGCCGGTACTGCAGCTCGCGCCCGGTCTGCTTGGCGAACATGCCGTGGATGAACGGCGACCAGCTGTGGCTGACCGGGTGGCCGATCAGCGCGTAGCGGTCCGTCTCAAGACGGGACCGCAGGCCGACCGGGTTGCCCTCGTGCACGGCTCAGCTCCTTGCCGCTTCGTTCAGCCAGCGAGCGGCGTCCTTGGCGTAATAGGTCAGGATCGCGTCGGCGCCCGCCCGCTTAAAGCAGAGCAGGGCCTCCATGACGGCCGCGCGTTCGTTGAGCCAGCCATTTTGTGCCGCGGCTTTCAGCATCGCGTACTCGCCACTGACCTGGTACGCGAACGTCGGCGCGCCGAACTCGTCCTTCACCCGCCGGATGACATCGAGGTACGGAAGGCCCGGCTTGATCATCACCATGTCCGCACCCTCGGCGAGGTCCATAGCGACCTCGTAGAGCGCCTCATTCGTGTTTGCGGGGTCCATCTGGTAGCTGTACTTGTTGCCGCCACCGAGGCTCGCGCCGGAACCGACGGCGTCACGGAAGGGGCCGTAAAACGAGGACGCGTACTTCGCGGCGTAGGCGAGGATCTTGGTGTGCAGCTGCCCCGCCTCCTCCAGTGCCGCCCGGATGGCATCAATCCGTCCGTCCATCATGTCCGACGGGGCGACGATATCCGCACCGGCCGCTGCGTGCGACAGGGCCTGGCGCACGAGCGCCTCGACCGTCTGGTCGTTAACGACGTAGCCGGTTGAATCGATGATGCCGTCCTGGCCGTGCGTCGTGTAGGGATCGAGCGCGACATCGGTGATGACGCCGAGCGTCGGCTGCGCCTGCTTCAGTGCCCGCACCGCCCGCTGCACGAGCCCGTCGGGGTTCCACGCCTCCTCGCCGTCGAGGCTCTTGGTGTCGCCCGCGATGACGGGAAAAAGCGCGATCGCAGGAATCTTGAGGGCGACGAGTTCCGCGGCCTCCTCCAGGAGCGCATCGAGTGACAGCCGCTGCACCCCGGGCATCGACGGTACCGCCACCCGCTGTCCGCTTCCCTCGACGACGAACAGCGGCAGAATGAGGTCATCGGTCGACAGGCGGTGTTCGCGCATCAGGCGGCGCGAAAACTCGTCGCGGCGCATGCGGCGCATGCGACTGTGGGGAAAGCTGCCGGTGATGGGATGCATGTGGCACTCGCTCGGGGTGTCGTAGCTGTTCCCTGCCAATGTAAACACACAGTGATTGGCGAGTGCCATAACACGGTGGTCGGCAAATGGCGACGCTACTCCCCGACCAGGACCTCGACCCGGCCGCGACCGTTGCCGTCACCGAGGGTGGCGGCGAGCCAGTCGACGGCCTCCCCGAGTGCCTCATCCAGCCGGAAAGGCGGGTTGATGAGCAGCATGCCCGCACCGTTCAGCCCGACCGGCGAGTCGGCGCGGCGCAGCATGAGCTCGACCGCGAGCAGGCGCCGCAGGCCGCTTGTGCGCATCAGGGCAAGGTAGCGTTCGGCACCGCCGCCGCGGGTAATGGGGTACCAGGTGGCGTAGACCCCCGTCGGCCAGCGCCGATGCGCCGCCATCAGTGTTTTCGCCAGCCGGTCGAACTCGAGGGGGTCCTCGTACGGCGGGTCGATGAGGACGAGCCCGCGCTTTTCCGCCGGTGGCACCAGCGCGCCCAGCGCTTCGTAGCCATCGCGCTCGTGGACCGCGATGCGCCGATCGCCCCGCATCAGTTCGCGCAGCGCATCGGCTTCGAGCGGGGCGAGTTCGCAGCAGGCCGCCCGGTCGTCGGCGCGCAGCATGGCCTGGGCGATCTGCGGCGATCCGGGGTAGGAGCGCAGCACGCCGTCCACGGCGCCGGTCTGCCGGACGAGCTCGAGGTAGCGGCAGAGCGCGGCGGGGGGCCGGGCGGCGGCCAGCACCGGCAGGATGCCGGTGCGAAACTCCCCGCCCCGTTGCATGGCAATGTCATCGAGCGGATAGGTGCCGCGCCCGGCGTGCGTGTCGAGATAAAGAAGCGGTGACTCCTTGGCCATGAGGCGGCCCAGCGTCTCCACCAGGACGACGTGTTTGAGCACGTCCGCGAAATTGCCGGCGTGGAAAGCGTGACGGTAGTTCATGGGGTGCGAGCTTAGCGCGTAAACGCCCGCTGATGAGCCAGGCGGACACCACCCGGCGTCCGGCCCCGCGTGGACGACCGTCAGCGCAACCGCCAGACCCCGGCGAAGCCGCGAGGCGGGCGCGTGGCGCTAGTTACTGACCTGGTAGGACTCAAGCTCCTGGGTATAGCGAGCGCTGCGGATACCACTGGCGGAGTAGTATTCCTCGACGGACTTCACCCAGCGCTTGACCTCGGGAACGTACCAGAACGCCTTGTACGTTCTACCCGCGACCGGCTCCGCCTTTGTCGTCTGGGTTTGCGTCACCATGGCCGTGGAGCCCGGGGTCGACTGCGCACCCTGTACGACGGTTTGCATCGGCTCAAGCTCTGCCGTCCAGTGACCCTCCTCTTCCACCTTCATGGCGTTGAACTTGCCGGCCGGAACTTCTCCTGCGTTGCGCGCGATGCGGAGCGGTTGCTCGAGCCGAATGGAGACTCGCTGTCGCCAGGTAGGGCGGGTGATCTCGCGGTGATCGATGTCAGTCGCCACGCTGGACGCACAACGTGGGCACCGCACGTTCTCCATCAGAATCGTGCAGCGCTGGTGCAGCTCGAGGGTGCAACCCAATAGCACCGCCTGTGAGGCCGGCCGGTGATACAGCGGCTGAAAACGGTCCGTGGCGGCAACGCGCGAGGCAGGTACCGGACGTTGGTGTAAACCGGCTGACCAATGCGCAACCGACCGCCGGTCAGGACAGCCCCCCGGCATCGTGCCGTATCCCTGGCACCGCAAACGCGCCGCTAGCGGCGGCGCTGACCCACCAATAAAAAGCCCCGCAGGATGCGGGGCCGGGGAGAGAAACCCTGCAGCGCACGCGCGCTGCAGGGCAAGCGGCCGTCAGTGGCCAGTCTGAGACTTCGCCGGGATCACGATGGCCTCGGAGTCCGGTGAGGCGCCACCGTTATTGGTCGGCGAACGCGCGCCATTGGAATAGAGCAGTACGCCGCTGTCCTGCGGGTTCAGTGCCGGCCCGAAGTCGTACACCGTCATGACACTGCTGCTGTTGCCCGGCGTGTCGTTGACGATGGCCTGGTAGCGGTCACCGAATGGCACCACCGTGTAGGGACCAAGCGCACCGTCGTAGTTGCCGGTGAAGCCGTCCTGCACGGTCGCAAGCACGTGCAGCGAGCGTGTGGAGGCGTCGCCTGCCGCGAGGCCGAGCTGCTCACCACAGACCAGGAAGTCCATGTTGGTGGCATTCGTCGGATGGCCGATGAAGAAGTTGGCCGTGTACTGGCCGGTGACCAGGTTCACGACCAGCGCGAGTTCCCGGCCGTCAGGCGACGGCGCGCCGGTCAGCTGGCTGAGATCGACGTTCACGATCGCGTAGTTGTAATGCTGGCCGTTACCGAAGAAGTCGACGCCCTGGTCGTCGGTGTCCACCAGCACGGTGTTCGTCAATGCCTGCGGCACGGTGGTCAGCTTCCAGTTCGTCACCGCGAAATCGAACAGGAAACCCGAGCTGCAGTCAGCGCTGTCGGGGTACGTCGCGATACCAAAGGCGCGCACGCTCGGGTTGGGCGCGCCGGCGCCACGCGGCCCCGGCGGCAGCTGCGGGCCGGTACCGAGCAGGCTGTAGGTCTGGTACTGCGCGGTGCCGACGCCGGTGTTCTGCAGGTTCACGGACGCGATGCCGCTGCTGTTGAACTGCAGCGTCTGAACGGCGGATCGGACACGTGCCGACTGGCGCGGCAGCACGTGCCACGGGATGGTGTACCGGGCGCCGTCCTGGGTAGAGAAGGCGATGTAACCGCCGTATTCCATCCCGGTCAGTGACGGCGAGCTGTTGCCGAGCGACCCCGAGTTCATCAGGTTCGTGCGCAGGCTGGCGCCGTCCACCGTGATGGTGACCGGCATCAGGATGAAGCTGTGCGCCGGTGACGTGATCGTGCTTGGCACGTTCACGTGCACGGCGTGGCTTGCCGCGTCATGAATGCCGTTGTCGGCGAGCAATGCCTTCACATTCAGCGTCAGCGTCTTGGACGAGACGTTGGTAATCCGCAGCGTCTTCGTCCGCACGGTCTCGGGGTCGGCCGCCGTGACGAAACCAAAGCCCAGGCCGCCCTGGCCGTAGTCTTCCTCCACCGACAGGATGATCGGCGCGACCACGGCCTTGTCGATGCGCAGTTCACCGCCGCCCGTGCGGCTGACCGGAGCCTGGATATCCGGCACGAGGCCGCCCTGCACGCTCGGCGCCGCGACGTGGATGTCCGCCGTGCCGACCAGGAGGTGCTTGTACTCCATGACGGTAAGGTTCGGCCGCGCGGACTTGAGGAGGGCGGCCGCACCCGCGACGATGGGTGTCGAGAACGACGTGCCGGCGTAGGCGCGCGTGCCCGTGCCGCTGCCGGCCGAGGCCGAGATAATGCCGGTGTCGCCCACGGGTGCCACGATCTCGGGCTTGATGAAGTTGCCCTGCGCGGCCGGCCCGCGCGAGGAGTAGGACACCATCGAGCGGGTGAGCGGCAGGGTGTTGGCCGGATCGATCGCAAACGCCGATGCCGTGCCGTTGCGGATGAGGTCCGCGTCCGCCTGGGCGATCGTGAACGTCGGTGCCGTCACCGTGCCACCGCCGTACGAGAACGCGAACGGCGCGCCCGGGGCGACGAGGCCGATCAGCACCAGCGAGGCGCCGGCGGCGGAGGCGTTCGCCGCCTTCACGCTGGCCGAGCAGCTGCCGCGGTCGACGAGCACGATCCCGTGCAGCGAATGAGCCGGGAACGGATCGCAGGCGAGGCGGTTCGACGACGGGTAGGTGACCTTGCCGGCCACCCGCGCGCTGATGGCCGGCGACCAGGCGTCGTAGACGACGGGGTCCGTCGTCGCGCCGCCACCGGTGCCGAACGACGCGAGTTGCAGCGAGTCGATCGGCAGCGCCGTGCCACCGACGGCGAGCGCGCTGGCCGCCGCGCCCGGGGTACCCACGATGTAGGGCACGTCGCCCTCGTTGCCTGCGGCCGCCACGGTCAGGATGCCGAGCACGCTCGCGTGATCGATGGCCGCCGAGGCGTCATCGTCGTAGGGCTGGCCGAAGGCGCCGCCGAGCGACAGGTTGATGACGTCCGCGCGGTCGCGCAGCGTTCCGTCACGGTGCGGATCGGCCGCGGCCTCAATGCCGAGCATGATCGCCTCGCCGTTGCAGCTGTCGGCATAGGACGCACAGACCTTGAAGGCGTACAGCTTCGCGTCGGGGGCCATGCCGAGCTTGCCGGCGATGATGTCAGCGACGTGCGTGCCGTGGCCGACTCCCGGGCAGGGCGCCGCCACGAGCCCGGCGCAGTAGCTGTCGGCCGCCGTGTCCGGCGACGAGATCGGGTTGGGATCGGGATTGATCGGCCCGTTCAGGCCCTCGGGGCCATTCGGCCATTCCTCGCCAACGAAGTCGTAACCGCCGATGACCTTCTTGGTCGGGAACACGCCGGGCGTCGCCACGGTGTTGCGCGGATCGTTCCAGGCCGTGCCGTACGCCGCCGTGTAGGCGGCCGCGGTGCCGGCGCCGCCGAGCGCCTCGTGCGTGTAGTCGATACCGGTGTCGAGTACGGCGACCTTCACGCCCTTGCCGGTGAAGCCGAGCCCCTGGACGGTTTTCGCGCCCACGTACGGCACCACGACGAGATCCGAGCGCTTGTAGTCACCGACCGGGGCGACGCGGCCCACGCCGCTGTCGAGCGCGATGGCCGGCAGTTCGCGCGCGTCAGCGCGCAGGAACATCGCGTTGAGCACGACCTGCACGCTGCTGGTTCGCTGCACGGACGGAGCGACCGCCTTCAGTCGCGCGAAAAGCGCATCCTGCTCGGCACGGATGGCGGCCACGCTGCTGCCGCCCTCGGCCAGGGACGGGCCCTTCAGTCGCACGATGACGCGCTTGACGCCGCTGGCGTGCCGCAGGCTCGGATCCAGCACCGACGGTATGGCGCGGGTGCCGGACAGCGGCGCGGGGGTGCGCAGCGCCGCCACGTGACCCGGTACCGGTCGTGGCGCGGGATTGCCGGCGGCGCCGGCGAAGCCGGTGACGCTGGCGATGCCGGCCAACAGAAAGCCGATGCGGACGGCGAGCCGTGAGCGTTCGTGCTGCATGGAGTTTGCTTCCCCTGGTCTGATCGTTTTAGGTCGATGGACGGTGCAGGTCGCGCCGTCCGCGGACGGCGCGCGCGGCCCGTCCTGCTTGCGGCATTGATTGCGAGTCACGTCGCGGGGCGAGACGCCATCCTCGTGCGACGCTACTCCTGTTGGCGTGGGGACTTCAACGGCGGCAAGCGGCGTCGCGGGCCGTGGGCCGTGGGCCGTGGGCCGTGGGCCGTGGGCCGTGGGCCGTGGGCTTGAGGCGCGACGCCTCAGCCGGCGAGTTCGGTCAGCCAGTCCCGGGGCCGAAGGTAGTCGCGGTAGAGGCGAGCTTCGGCGCTGCCGGGTTCCGGATGCCAGTCGTATTCGAAGCGCACCTGCGGCGGCAGCGACATCAGGATGGACTCGGTCCGGCCACCCGACTGCAGCCCGAACAGCGTCCCGCGGTCATAGACGAGATTGAATTCGACATAACGCCCGCGCCGGTACAGCTGGAACTGCCGTTCGTGCTCGCCGTAGGCGTGCTCACGGCGACGCTCGACGATCGGTACGTACGCGTCGAGGAACGCGTTACCGACGGCCTGCTGGTAGGCGAAGCTGCGCTCGAAGCCGTCCTCGTTCAGGTCATCGAAGAACAGGCCGCCGATTCCGCGCGTTTCGTTGCGATGGCGCAGCCAGAAGTAGCGGTCGCACTCGGCCTTGTGCTCGGCATAGCGGTTGGCGCCAAAGGGCGCGCAGGCCCGCTGCGCGGTGCGGTGCCAGTGCAGGACGTCCTCGTCGAACGGGTAATAGGGGGTGAGGTCAAAGCCACCGCCAAACCACCAGATCGGCGGCCCGTCCGCCGGCTCGGCAATGAAGAACCGGACATTGAGGTGGGTCGTCGGTACGTAGGGGTTCTGCGGATGGAAGACGAGCGAGACCCCCATGGCCTCCCAGCGTGCGCCCGCCAGCTGCGGGCGGCTCTGCGTTGCGGATGGCGGCAGCCCCGTGCCCATGACGTGCGAGAAGCCGACGCCCCCCTGTTCCAGCAGGGCGTTGCCGCGGGTAACGCGCGTCTCGCCACCGCCGCCGGCCTCGCGCTGCCAGCGATCCGCCCGGAAACGCGAACCCGGATCGAGTTCCTCGAAGCGGGACGTGATCCGCTGCTGCAGGCCCTTCAGGTACTCAAGAACAGCGGTCTTATCCGGTGCCATCGCACTCCGTCCTCAGCTCACCTTTGCCTTGGCGGCCTTTTTAGCCGGGGCCTTCTTGCGCGCCGCCTTCTTCTTGGCCGTTTTCGCCGCCGTCTTTTTGGCCGGCGCATCGCCGGCCGTCTTGCGCGCGGCGCCCTTGGCTTTGGCCGCTGCGCCGTCGGTCCCGGCTGCCGCCGTCTTCGTTTTCGCCGTCTTGCGGCCAAAGCGGCCCTTGCCCCGCAGTGGTGCGACGGCGAGCAGCGCGCGGCATTCCTCGAGGGTCATCGACGCCGGCTCCCGATCCTTCGGCACGCGCGCGTTGCGCTCGCGATCCGTGATGTAAGGACCGAATCGGCCGTTCAGAACCTGGATGCCGTCATCCGGGAAGTCCCGGATCAGGCGATTGGCATCGAGCAGCTGCTTTTCGGCGATCACCTCAAGGGCGCGCTCGAAACCGAGGGTATAGGGGTCGTCGGCCTTGAGCGATACGTATTTGGCCCCGTACCGGACGTACGGACCGAAGCGACCGACCCCGACCGAGACCGGCTCGTTGCTGTCCGGCAGGTAGCCGAGCGTGCGCGGGAGCGTGAAGAGTTCCATCGCCTCGTCGAGCGTCACGGTATCCATCTTCTGTCCGGGCCTGAGACCCGCAAAACGCGGCTTCTCGACGTCGTCCTTGGTGCCGATCTGCACGAACGGCCCGTACTGGCCGATCCGCACGCTGACCGGGCGGCCACTCGCGGGATCGGTCCCGAGCTGGCGCGACATGGCGACTTCCTCGCGCGTGACGCTCGACTCGACGTGCCGGACCCGATCGATGAACGGGCGCCAGAACTCGCGCATGACCGGCACCCAGGCCTTGTCGCCGCGTGAGATCTCGTCGAGCTCGTCTTCGAGCCGGGCCGTGAAATCGTAGTCGACGTAGTGCGGGAAGAACTTCGTCAGGAAACTGTTGACGATCTTGCCCGTGTCCGTCGGCACGAAGTTGCGCTTCTCGTTGTCGACGTACTTGCGCGCACGCAGCGTCTCGATGATCGAGGCGTAGGTCGACGGGCGGCCGATACCGCGCTCCTCGAGCGCCTTGACGAGGCTGGCCTCGGTGTAGCGGGGCGGTGGCTGCGTGAAATGCTGCTCCGGCAGGATCGAGGCGAGGCCCGGACGGTCCCCTTCGCCAAGCGCCGGCAGGCGCCCGTCGTCCTCGTCGTCGGCGCCGTCCTCGACGTCGGTCTCGTAGGCGGCGAGGAACCCGGACTTGATGAGAGTGGAGCCGGTCGCCCGCAGTTGCGTCGCGTCGTTGCTGGCGCCGCCCGGCAGCAGCGTGACCGTGACCTGGTTAAAGAGCGCGTCCGTCATCTGCGAGGCGATGGTGCGCTTCCAGATGAGGTCGTACAGCCGCCAGAGATCGGCATCGATCTTGTCTTTCAGCGAGGCCGGCGTCAGGGCTGCCGACGTCGGGCGGATCGCTTCGTGGGCTTCCTGCGCGTTCGCCTGCTTGTTCTTGTAGGCGCGCGGCTGGGCGGGTACCGCCTCGGCGCCAAACAGCTGAGCCGCGACCGACCGGAGCTCGCCGACCGCTTCCGCGCCGAGGGACGTCGAGTCGGTACGCATGTAGGTGATCAGGCCGACCGGGCCTTCCCCGAAATCGACGCCTTCGTACAGCTTCTGCGCAAGCTGCATCGTGCGGCGCGCGGACAGGCCGAGGCGGTTCGCGCCTGCCTGCTGCAGCGTCGAGGTGCGAAACGGGGCCTGCGGACTGCGCGACCGGGGGCGCGACTCGACGCTTGCCACTTTGAGCGAGCCAGCACAGGCGGCCTCAAGGCCGGCACGGACTTCCTCGGCGCGCGCCGCCGTCGTGATCGAAAAGCGACTCTTGCCAACGTCGGCCTCGATCTTCTGGCCCTCGAACTGCACGAGGCGCGCGCTGAAATTCTGGCCGCCGTGCGTGGCCGTCGTCTCCACGGTCCAGTACTCGATGGACTGGAACGCATTGACCTCGGCTTCGCGATCGCAGATGAGCCTGAGCGCCACGCTCTGCACGCGACCCGCCGACAGGCCGGGCATGATCTTCTTCCAGAGCAGAGGCGACAGGTTGAACCCGACGAGGTAGTCGAGCGCCCGGCGTGCCTGCTGGGCATCGACGAGGTCGCGCGACAGTTTCTCCGGCTTGTCGATCGCCTTCAGGATCTCGGACTTCGTGATCTGGAAGAATTTCGCCCGGTGAACCGGCTTGTCCTTCAGCACGCCGCGTTCGCGCAGGATCTCGTAGAGGTGCCAGGAAATGGCCTCGCCTTCACGGTCAGGGTCGGTCGCGAGGTAAATGGTGTCGGCCTTGCGCGCCGCGCGGTCGATCGCCTCAAGGTGCTTGTCCTTGTTGCGCTCCTTGATGACCTCGTAGCGCATCGCGAAATCGTGCTCGGCATCCACCGCGCCTTCCTTCGCGACGAGGTCACGGACGTGGCCGTAGGACGCCAGCACCTCAAAGCTCTTGCCGAGGTACTTCTTGATGGTCTTGGCCTTGGCCGGAGACTCGACGATGACGAGATTGGTAGTCATGTCCTCGAAAACCGTGCGCGACTGGTGGTGCAGTCTGCGCCAAAAAAAGAAACCGCGGGAGCGCCGCGGTCTGTGAGCCGACCCCGCCGTGGCGGGGCTTCCTGTGCAGACCCCTAGTGCAGCGAGTCCGACTGCCCTTCGAACACCAGGTCTTCCATCCGCTGGTAGGCCACTTCCTGGCCGGGCTGACTGAACAGCACCATGAGGACGACCCACTTCACCTGCTCGGTGTCGATCTCCTCGGAATCAAGCGCCAAAAGCCGGTCGATCACAAGCTCCCGCTGTTGTCCCGAGAGGATGCCGACATTCTCGAGATGCATGATGTAGCCGCGCACCTCGAGGCCAAGGCGCGTCTGCTCGTGGCCGTTGAACACCCGGAACGACCGGGTGCGGGGGTCGCCAACCGTGGGCGGCGCGTCGGATGACAGGCCTTCGAGCCACTCGAGAGCCCGCTCGATGCCCGATTCGGCGAATCCAGCGTTCTCAAGCTCTTCTCGGAGCGTGTCTCTGCTCGGCTGCGGCTCGTCTTCGACGTCCAGATAGTTCTCGAAGAGATAGATCAGGATATCCAGCACGCTGTCGTTTACGGGATCGTTCACGCCCCCTCCTTCAGGGAGTCGCCAGGGGGTAGGGACGCGGAAATGGGAAGGCGAAGGAGCCACACCGGTCGTCGCTCGACCGGACACGTCGCGGAAGCGATGGCGGCCATAGGGCCTAAGCTTTCGACCAAGTGAATGCATCCACGCTGTCGAATGTTACGGTCATCTAACCGTATTTCGTGTGGCTTGTCCAACCACTCTGCATGAACGATTGATGAACCCCCCGGCCAAGCGGGTGCTGCCGTGGCCAGGGCCACGGCTCGCAAGCCGCTGGTATCTCAGGGGTTCCGTACGGGATCGTTGACGCGCACGGAGTTGTCGGCGGACAGCATCAGAGCATATGACACACGATCATATGTCCTGAATACCATCATCATGCCGCTGCGCTCGTCCGGCAGCTGCACGTGATGGGGGAACGTCTGGTCGAACTCGCCGGGCACGCCGGGGTTTCTGCCACGCGAGTCGACAACGCGATCGGCGTGCTGCCACGACGTGAGCACGTGGCCGGGCTCGAGCCCGTGGCGGTGCCCGCGATTGATGGCCACTACCTGATACTGGCCGATGGCGCTGACGCCATCGACGACGGCAATGATCTTGCCGTCGATCTGTACCGACGGCGCGTGCGGCACGAAATCCAGCGGGATTTCGGCGCGATCGCTCACCAGCCGGTCGCCCTCGATAATCTCGCGCGCGGAATCGATGACGGACAGTCGGGTGAGATCCACCGGCCGGCGATCGACCGTGCCCTGACCGTCGACGCGGGCGCTGCCGCCGTAGACCGCCATGTACCCGAGGAAGGCGCGGTCGTCGGGGTCCTTGAGCTTCTTCTCGAGCCGCACGATGTTGTAGTGCGTACCGGGATCCGTGCCCGTGATCCCGCGTGCATAGAACTGATCACCCACACCACCGGCGATCACGTGCTGGTCGCGCAGCGCGACCACGTAGGGCAGTGCCCGCGTGTCCTCGGTGGCGATGACCGAGGGCTTCGACATGAACGCGGCCACGATCTCGTACGGGATCGGCGGGATCGCCTGATCAAGATCCTTGGTTCGCACTTGCGGGGTGAGGCGCACCGCACCGCCGCGCTCGACGACGACCTGCGGTTGCCCGTCGACGTAGATGAGTCGGAGGACGTCGCCGGGGTAGATCCAGTGCGGGTCCTTGATCTGGTCGTTCTGGTGCCAGATCTCGGGCCAGCGCCACGGGTCGCGGAGGAAGTGTCCCGCGATGCCCCACAGGGTGTCACCCTTGACCACCGTGTACGTGTCCGGGGCGTCCGCCGACAGCGTGAGTGGCGTGGTCGGTGCGGCAACGGCCGCGGACAGGCCGCAAAGGACGCACCAGACAATGCCCCGGGTCATGAATTTTGTCACGGCATTCATGGGTCTACCTTGTCAGGGTGGCGGTGGTCAGGCGCCCGTCGGGGTGAATACTGCGAGGCACACGACGTATACTGTCCGTGCACGGGAACCCCGACGGTCCAGGCTGGCCAAACGGCGCTGAGGGCAGGGACCGGTCGCGGCCACCGGGCCGGAACGGATGATGCGATCGTGCGACATTAAGTCCAATCCTTGCGGAACTTTAGCAGCAATATCGCGCTGGTTGAACGAAATCAGAAGCCCAAAAACATGACGCGCCTCACAATCCTTGAATATCCGGACCCGCGGCTGCGTACCGTCGCCAAGCCGGTCGAGGTCGTTGATGACCGGATCCGGCGGCTGATCGACGACATGCTGGAGACGATGTACGCGGCGCCCGGCGTCGGCCTCGCCGCCACCCAGGTCGATGTCCACATCCGGCTCCTGGTGGCCGACGTGTCCGAGGACAAGGACACCCCGCTCGTCTTCATCAACCCGGAAATCATCTCCCGGGACCAGGTCGACGTGTCGAAGGAGGGCTGCCTGTCGGTGCCCGGGATATTCGAGGAGGTGTCGCGGGCGCAGCAGATCCGGGTGCGTGCGCAGGACCGCAACGGCAATGTTTTCGAGATGGACGCCGATGGCCTGCTGGCCGTCTGCGTGCAGCATGAAATGGATCACCTGAACGGCAAGCTGTTCGTCGATTACCTGTCGGAGCTGAAGCGCACCCGCATCCGGTCGAAGCTCGAAAAAGAGCGCCGCCACAAGAGCGAGAAGGCCGCCGCGACGCGCGTCCCGGCAATCTGAGCGCGGATCGATCGGCCGTGCGCATAGCCTATGCCGGTACGCCGGAGTTTGCGGTGCCGGCGCTCGACGCCATCGCCCGCGCCGGCCACGACGTGGTTGCCGTCTACACGCAGCCCGATCGCGCCGCCGGACGCGGTCGCGCGCTCACCGCGAGTCCCGTCAAGCGCCGGGCGCTGGAGCTCGGGCTGCCGGTCCTGCAGCCGGTCACGTTGACCGAACCCCACTCGGCGGCCGAGCTTGCCGCGTTTCGGCCGGACTTGATGGTCGTCGCGGCCTACGGTCTGCTCCTGCCGCGCGCGGTGCTGTCGGCGCCGCGCCACGGGTGCATCAACATTCATGCCTCGCTGCTGCCCCGCTGGCGTGGGGCCGCGCCGATCCAGCGGGCCATCCAGGCCGGCGACGCCGAGACGGGCGTCTGCATCATGCGGATGGAGGCGGGCCTTGATACGGGCCCGGTCTACGCCCGGGTGGCCACCCCCATCGGTCCCGCCGACACCGCGGCCGCGTTAACCGACCGGCTGGCGCGCCTCGGTGCCGAGGTTCTGGTGGCGAGCCTCGAGCGCGTTACGAACGGCGAACTCGCCGCCGAGCCCCAGCCCGAGAGCGGGCAGACCTACGCCAGGAAGGTGCTGAAGGCCGAGGCCGCCATCGACTGGACGCTGCCCGCCCTGCAAATCGAGCGGCAGGTCCGCGCCTTCGATCCTTGGCCCGTTGCCGAGACGACCCTCGCCGGAGAACTGCTCCGGGTCTGGGCGGCCACCGCCCTGGACGACGCGGTGAAGGCCGCCTCCGGCGAGGTCGTTCGCACGTCGCCCGGCGGCATTGACGTGGCGACCGGCGCGGGGGTGCTGCGGCTGACGCGCATCCAGGCGGCCGGGCGAAAGCCGGTCAGCGCCGCCGATTTTCTCAATGCCGCTGCCGGCCGGCTCGGCGCCGGCACCGTGCTCGGCTCGTGACCGAGTCGCCCCCACGGATCAACGACGGCGCCGCCGAACGAGGCGCCGCGGCGCTCGCAATCGGACTCGTGACCGGCGACGGGCGCACGATCGACGTGGCGCTGGCCGATCCGCGGGTCCGTCGCCTCGCGACGGTGTCGCCACCGGCGGTCCAGGCGCTCGTCTACGGCGCGCTGCGTTTCGGCCTGCGGCTCAAGGCCGCGGTCGAGCCGCTGCTTGCCAAGCCCTGGGACGAGCAGTCCCCGGAGCTGCGCGGGCTGCTGCTGCTCGGGCTGTATCAGCTTGAGCATGCCGGGCTGCCGCCGCACGCGGCAGTGAGCACGGTGGTCGACGCGGCGCGGCTGATCGGCAAGGCGAAAAGCGCCGGTTTCGTCAACGCGATCCTCCGCCGCTTCCAGCGGCAGCGCGAGGAACTGCTCGCCACGGTGGACGAGAGTCGGGCGCTGTCGCTTGCGCACCCGCCGTGGTTCGCCAAGGCGTTGGCCCGGGACTGGGGTGACGAGGTGACGGCCGCGGTGCTTGCGGCCAATAACCTCGCGCCGCCGCTGTGGCTGCGCGCCAACCGGCGCCGGGGCAGTCGCGATGCGCTCGCCGCGAGCCTCGCTGCCGAGGGCTGCACCAGTCGGCCGGTCGCGTTCGCGCCGGACGCGCTGCGCCTGGATTCGCCGGTCGACGTCAGGACCCTCGGCGCCTTTCTCGACGGGCGTTGCTCCGTACAGGATGCCGCGGCGCAGCTTGCCACCGGGTTCCTGCAGGCGGCTCCCGGGCATCGCGTACTCGACGCCTGCGCCGCACCGGGCGGCAAGACCGGCCACCTTCTTGAGACCCTTCCGGAACTGGGCGCCGTGGTCGCGGTCGAATTCGATGCGGCGCGCGCTGCGCGGATAACGGCCAACCTCGACCGGCTGGGGCTCAGCGCTCCGGTCCACGTCGCGGACGCGACCGAGCCGGATACCTGGTGGGACGGAGTGCCGTTCCAGAGGATCCTGCTCGACGTGCCGTGTTCGGGCACCGGCGTGATCAGGCGCCACCCGGACATCAAGTGGCTGCGGCGCGCGGCGGACCTGCGGTCGCTGGCCAAGCGCCAGCGGCGCCTCCTGGACGCGCTCTGGCCGTTGCTCGCACCGGGCGGGCGCCTGTTGTACGTCAGCTGCTCGGTGCTGCGTGCGGAGAATGCCGACGTGATCAGTGAGTTCCTTGAGTCCACGCCGGACGCGCTGGACGTGACCGAGGCGGTAGGGCGGACCCTGCCGGGCCTGCCGCCCGCGTCAGGGCCCGGACCCGGGTACGCGCTGCTGCCGGGGATCGCCGACACGGACGGCTTCTACTACGCCTGCCTCGACAAGCGTGCGGCGGACTTTTCCGCGCACAGTACCTAAAATGGCAGGGGCGGTCGGGACCGCGCGGCAAACCATGATCGATACAGCTACGCGCCTGCTGCGTCGTTTCTGTTCGCGCCTGACGACGGCGTGCACGCTGACGTTCGCCCTTGGCCTGCTGCCGATCGCGATCGGCGCGCAGGAGCTGACCCTCGAGGACGGCGCGCGGTTCGAGGTTCGCTCGGCCTATCTCGAGCCGGTCGATGGCGTCCTGAAGCTCAACGCCGTGCTCGATGTCGCGCTGTCGCGGAGTGCCGTGCAGGCACTGCGCAATGGCGTGCCGGTGGTCCTGCAGCTCGAGCTGGTCGTCAACCGCAAGCGACACTACCTGCCGGACCGCGGCGTCGGGCATCTCGTCCAGCGCTGGCAGATCAGTTATCACGCGCTGTCCGAGCACTACCTCGTTGCCAACATGAACAGCGGGCTGCAGACGTCCTACTCGTCGCTGGGCTCAGCCCTGTCGTCGCTCGCCGACGTCCGGGGCCTGCCGATACTGGACGAGGCTCTGATCGAAAAGAGCCAGCGCTACGAGGCATCGCTTCGGCTGTCGGCGAACATCGAGGGCGGACTGCCGGATGCGGTCCGGGTCCTCATGTTCTGGGCAGACTGGTACCGGGCATCGGAGTGGTACACGTGGACACTGCGGACCTGAACCCGCGCCCCGACCTGCCGCCGTCGCCGGTCGGGTCCGATACCGACGACGAACTCCCGACGCCCGACGTCGCCGTGCCGGCGCCGTCAGTTCGCTGGCGGCGGTTCCTCGTCTCGTCGCTGGTGTTGC
>CAITAM010000237.1 GCA_903890265.1 uncultured Pseudomonadota bacterium
ACATTACCCGCCGCGATACCGGCGACGAGGTTGCCGAGCGACAGCGACAGGAACCACAGCCCCATCACCTGGCCGACGGCGTTCTGCGGCGCCAGCTTCGTCATGTAGGAGAGGCCGACCGGCGACAGGGCGAGCTCACCGAAGGTATGCAGCAGGTAGGTGGCGATCAGCCAGGTGGGCAGCGGGCGCCCGCCGGCGACGACGATATGGGCTGCGCCAACCATGACGAGAAAGCCCGCGCCCATCAGCAGCAGGCCGAAGGCGAACTTGACCGGCGCGCCGGGCACCATCTGCCGGCGGGCGAGGAACACCCACAGCCAGGAAAACACCGGCGCGAGCAGGATCACGAACAGCGAGTTGAACGACTGCAGGATCTCCGAGGGCATCTCCCAGTGCAGGAAACCGATCATCCGGTCGGTGTAGCGCTCGGCAAAGAGATTGAGCGAGGTGCCGGCCTGCTCGAAGCCCGACCAGAACAGCGTCGAGCCGACGAACAGCACCAGGACCACCACCATCCGGCCGCGCTCGGCCGCCGTCAGCGGTGCGAGCAGCAGGAGGTAACCGAAATACGCCACCGCCGTCGCGAGGATGAGCCAGGCGCTGTAGTGCGAGACCCCGATCGCATCGATGCCGAGCACGCCGCTGTAGAGCAGGCCGGCGGCGGCGGCAAGCACGGCGAGACCGACGAGCAGCGGGTACCAGTCGGGCCCGAAGCGCGGCCGTGTCTCGCTGCCATCGGCCGCAAGCGGCAGCGTGCTCCCGGCGCCCAGGTGGTGCCTTGAGAACCAGAACTGCACGAGGCCAAGGACCATGCCGAGTGCCCCGGCCGCAAAGCCGAGCCGCCGGCCCGAGACCTGGGCCACGATACCGGCCACCAGCGGACCGATCAGGCCGCCGACGTTGATGCCCATGTAGAAGAGACTGAAGCCCGCGTCGCGGCGTGCGCCACCCTCGGGGTACAGCGAGCCCACGATGGCGCTCGCGTTCGGCTTCAGGAGACCGACACCGAGGGTGATGACAAAGAGCCCCAAACAGAACACGGCGAGCGACGGTGCGAGCGCGAGGACGAAGTTGCCGATGGCGATCAGCACGCCACCGGACAGGATCGCGTTGCGCGCGCCGATCAATCGGTCCGCCACCCAGCCGCCGGGCAGCGCCATCAGGTAGTTGCCGGCGGTGTACAGGCCGTAGATTGCCGCCGCCGTGCGGTCGTCGAGGGCGAAGCCTCCCTCCTGCACGGTCGACACCAGGAACAGCACCAGCAGCGCGCGCATACCGTAGTAGGTGAAGCGCTCCCACATCTCGGTCATCGCCAGCACCCAGATGCCCCGTGGATGCGTGGGGTTGGACGGCCTTACGGCGGCGCCGGTCATGGCCATGGTGCGGTGGAATCCTTCACGTCAACGGCGGACGCGGCAGTGTGACGGATCGGGGCCCACGCCCGCAATGCGCGGCGGGCGGCGGGGTAGAATGGGCGCATGCACCCTGCTCCAGACGCTGCACTGCGAGCCGACCGCGACCGCCTGCGCCGGCCACGACCGTGAACCGCGAACGCCCGCGCGCCGCCGTATTCGCTGCCGAGTATTTCTGTGCCAATCCGGCCTGTGAACTGCACCGGCGCGAGGGCGATGCGGGCATCGAGGGGCACGGCAACTGGGCCATCCTCGCCGACGGACGGATCGCGAGCCGCAGTCGCTACGGCAGCGAGATGCTGTGCGACCGCTGCGGCCGTGAGCGGCTCACGTCCGGCGGCGGCTAGGCGGCGGGACCGTCGTCGCGTGCCGCGGCACGCGCCTCTGCCTCGGCGTCGGCCCTGAGGGCCGCGATCTTGCCGCGGGCGAGCACCGCTGCCATCAGCATGCCGATCTCGTACAGGGCATACATCGGCGCGGCAATGATCGCGAGCGAGATCACGTCCGGCGTGATGACGGCGGCCTGCACGCACATGCCAAGCAGCACGTAGCCGCGGTTGCGGCGCAGGGTCTCGATCCGGACCAGCCCCGTCGAGACGAGCAGCACGATGGCCACCGGGATCTCGAAGGCGAGCCCGATCGCGAGGAACATGACCAGCACGAAGTCGAGGTACTCCGAGATGTCGGTCATGATCTTGACGTTCGCGGGCGCGGCGTGCGTCAGCACGGCGAACAGCAGCGGGAAGATCACGTAGTAGGCGAACACGACGCCGGCATAGAAAAAAACGATCGACGAGATCACGAGCGGGGCGGCGAAGCGCTTCTCGTGCCGGTAGAGCCCCGGGGCGACGAAGGCCCACAGCTGGAACAGCACCACCGGCATGGCGAGGAACGCACCCGAGTAGAGCGCGAGCTTGAAGGGCGCGAACATGGGTGCCGACACCGAGGTCGAGATCAGCTGGCCGCCCTCGGGCAGGTTCTTCAGAAGGGGCATCGCCACGAACTCGAAGAGCGGGTTGGCGAAGGCCATGCAGCCGATCGCACAGACGATGATCGCCACCACCGCGTAGAGCAGGCGCTGCCGAAGCTCCAGAAGATGGGAGATCAGCGTGCCTTCGCCCAGCGAGTCCGGCTCAGGCGCGGCTTGGGCCATGGTCATCCGGGGTCAGGGGCGCCGTGGCCACCCCGGCCGTCGGGGCGATGGGTGCCGAGTGCGCCGCCACGGCGGCCGCGGCCGCGGCGATCCCGGCGGCGTAATCCGGGTGCACTTCGCCCGGCGGGTGCGCGTGGGAGTGCGTCGGGTCGGCTGCCACCGGCGCGGCGTCGGCGGGGGCGGCCGCTGGCGCCGTCGGTGCCGACGCGGGTGTCATCGTGGTGGCGGCCGTGGGTGGCGTCATCGTGGTCGCGGCCGTGGGTGGCGTCATCGTGGTCGCGGCCCGGACCTGCTCGCGCAGCACTGTCTGCACGTGCACTTCCTGGTCGAGCTGGGTCTGCAGCTGGCGCGCCATGGCCCGCGCGCGGCCCACCCAGCGACCGACGTCAGCGGCGAGCTTCGGCAGCCGCTCGGGCCCGAGCACGAGCAGCGCGATCACGAGGATCAGCAGTATCTTGCCTTCGGCCATGCGGGACGGTGGGCGCGGCGTCGCCGGCTCAGGCGCCGGACTTCGGCTCGGTCTTGGCGTCCGCCTTCTTGTCGCCGCTGAACTCGGCGTCGCGCGGCGTGCTGGCGAGCGCCTTCAGGCGCTTCTCTTCCTCTTCGTGCTCGCCCTCGCTCATGGCCTTCTTGAAGTCGCGCACGCCGGCGCCGAGGTCGGACAGGATCGGGCGGATCTTCTTCGTGCCGAACACGACCAGCACGATGACAAGAATGACCAGCAGTTCTCTCATGCCCATGGTGAATTCTCCGGGTCGGTGACCGCGCCTGCGCCGGGATGTCGGCGGGTGCGTAAGCGAATCTCAGCCCTGAGTATACCCGACACCGCCCGGCCCCTACGGCCCGCGCGGCGGCACCTCGAGCCAGAACGTCACCGGCCCGTCGTTGACGAGCGACACCTGCATGTCGGCGCCGAACCGACCGGTGCCAAACTCCGGCACCCGCCGTCGCGCCTCGGCAACGAAATGGTCGTAGAGCCGCTCGCCGTCGGCGGGCGCGGCGCCCGTACTGAACCCCGGCCGGGTCCCCTTGGAGGTGTCGGCCACGAGCGTGAACTGCGAGACGACCAGCAGCCCGCCGCCCACGTCGACCAGGCTGCGGTTCATGCGCCCCGCCTCATCCGGGAAGATCCGGTAGCCCAGCACCCGCTCCAGCAGCCGGTCGGCCTCGGCGGGCGTGTCGCCGCGGGCAACGCCGAGCAGGACCAGCAGGCCACGGCCGATTTCGCCGTGCACCACCCCGTCGATGGTGACGCGGGCTTCGGTGACGAGTTGCAGGAGCGCGATCATGGCGGCTCCCAGCATGCCCGGCCGCCAGGCCGCCGGACAGGGTGCCCGCGTGCGACCGCTTGGTCGGCCATCCGGGCGCCGTCGACGCCGTGATCATTAAATTGGGCGTTCAAGAGAACCTAAATCCCACCCGAAGGATTAAATAGGCCTGACCGGATAAATGATAATCCACAGACGATCGATTTTCAGCCTTCAAAGGCCGTTTTCAAGGACGGACCAACGTCATTGGCTCAAATACGACCGAGGTGGGAATTAAAATTCTTATTCGACCACCAAAACGATCTCCGGTGGAATAAAAAAGCCAGCCCGGCGAACCGGGCTGGCTTTCGGGCTCGGCGACGGCGTGCGCCGCCGGCCGTCAGGCGCGGACCGTACGACGGCGGGCGACGCCGACGAGGGCCAGCACACCCGAGCCGAACAGCCAGACCGACGGCGGCAGCGGCACCGGCGCGATCGCCACGCCGCGCAGCGCCTGACCGAGGGTGGCCGTCTGCAGGGTCGTGAAGTCCTCGCCGCCAACCTGCGACAGCGAGGTCGCGGCCAGGTTGTCGGTGATGGCCACGAGCTTGTTCGGGTCCGCACCGGCGTCGCCGAGCGCGCTGCCCGTGGTCGAGGTCACGGCGTACAGCGTGACGGTGCCGTCGCCGTTGACGCGGCCGGCCAGGTTGCGCAGGCCGTCCGTCTGGACCGACGTCGAGTCACCGGCGAGCGAGCCCGTGCCGTTGACCGTGTACTGGGCGCCGATCAGCGAGCCCTTCAGCGTGTAATCGAGCTGCCAGACGCCGTTCACCAGGCTCCACTTCTGCAGGCCGCCGGCGTTGGTGGTCGGCTTCGCGCCGAAGTCGGTGGTCGCACCCGAACCCTCGTCCGCCACGTACAGCGTCGAGGCGTTGGCGAAGAACAGGCCGAACGGGTGGTAGACGGTGAGATCGCCCGGCTTCGCGAGCGCGGTCGAGAACCCCGGCAGGATCGACACCGGCGTGGCCGAACCCGCGGCGGTCGGCAGCGAGCCCGCGGTACCGACCTGGTAGACGGTGTTGATGCCGTTGCTGCCGCTGCCCTTCGTCACGTAGAGCGTGTTGTTGAAGATCGTCATGCCGCGGTAGTTGCTGTCCTTCGCGGTCTTGTCAGCGGCATAACCCTGCTGCGTGATGTTGTACGCGCCGATCGCGTTGACGGTGGTGTCGTTCTGGCCCGGCGTCATGAGCTGCACGCCGTTGCCGTTCGTGACCGCCGTGCTGCCATTGCCGTTGCCGGCGTTGCCCGCGGTGTAGATCTTGCCGTTGCTGCCCAGGATGGCGGCGCGGCCGTTGTTGCCCGAGTACGCGCCGGTCAGCGTCTGCTGCACGCTGTTGGTGCTCAGGTTAAACGTGATGACGCCGCGCTGGGTCGGGGTCTGGGTGTCGGTGTTGCCCGGCTCGCTGCCGGCAAACGAGTTCGAGTTCGACACGTCCAGCAGGCCGAGCGTGCTGGTGTTGTAGGCCATGAACGTCACCGCCGAGTAGTCCGGCGTGAAGTTGAGGGCGAGCTCCGACTTCGAGGCAAAGCTCGTGACCGCCTTGACACCCGCCGCGCCCGCGAGGGCCGTCAGGTTCACGCTGGCGTCCGTGGCGCCGGTCTTCGTGTTCACCGCCGAGATCGTGATGGCGGAACTCAGGCCGAAATTCGCGTCATTGGCGCCGGTCTTCAGGCTGTTGGTCCAGACGTTCGACGTGCAGTCGGCGCTGGCGCAGAAGGCGCTGCCGGCGCTCGCGTTCAGCGTCGAGCCGCTGAACGTCGTGCTGTAGGGCAGCGCGGTGCCGGCGGCGAAGCCCGGGTCGTAATAGGTCGTGCTGCTGACGATCAGGTCGCTGGTGGTGTAGGCGCCGAGCTGGGCGTGCGCGGTGACCGCCGACAACGAGAGCACAGCGGCAACGGCCGCTGCAAGGCGAGTGTTCATGTGTGTCCCCTGGCCCCTCGGGCCCTTGTAATAGTCAGTGTGTGTGCGAAGACCGTTGCACCCGCGTGTGAGCCGCAGGTTGCCCCAGTCCTGGCGACAGCTAACCGGACGGTGTTGACGATTCGGTGACGGGACGGTGACGGTCTCGCACCGGCGCCGGCCGGTACGCCCGACGAGCCCGGGACGCCCCTTCCAGGGGCAGCGGCCGGGCAATAGCCGCCGCCCGATGCTCCCGGACGGTGCCCCTCTGGGCGGGTCCGGCGTCAGTGCCGCCAGAACGCCGGGGTGAAGAGGACGAGCAGCGTGAAGACCTCGAGCCGCCCGATCAGCATCGCGGCGATGCAGACCCACTTGCCCGCCTCCGGCACCGACTGGAACGTCTGCGCCACCTGGCCGAGCGCCGCGCCGCCGTTGTTCATGCACGAGGCAATGGCCGACCAGGCGCTGACCTGGTCGAGCCCCGTCGCCATCAGCAGCAGCATCATGACCCCGAAAAGCACGAGGTACATGGCGAAGAAGCCCGTGACCGCGGCCAGGATCCGCCCCGGAACCCGCTTGCCGGCGTATTTCACCGGCAGCTCGGCGGTCGGGTGGACGAGGCGCTTCAGCTCCCGCATCCCCTGGGCGAGGACGAGCTGCCAGCGGATCACCGTAATGCCACCGCTGGTCGAGCCCGCGCAGCCCCCGACAAAGGTGAGGAGCACCAGCAGGACCGGCAGCGGCCCCGGCCACAGCGCAAAAGGCGCCGAGGCGTAGCCCGTCGTCGTCTGCATCGACACCACCTGCAGCGCCCCGTAGCGGAACGACTGGCCGAGGGACGGGTAGGTGTGCGAGCCATAGAGGTAGAGCGTCACCAGCACGATCAGCCCGAGCGTGAGCCAGAGGTAGGTGCGGAACTGCGGGTCCATGTAGTAGGTGTCGACGTCCTTGGTCCGCCAGGCCAGGAAGTGCATCGCGTAGTTCACGCCGCCGAAGAACATGAACACCACGGCCACGAGGTCGACCGCGACGGAGTCGAAGTGGCGCAGGCCGGCGTCCCAGGTCGAGAAGCCGCCGGTGGACACCGTCGCGAAGGCATGGCCGATGGCATCGAAGGTCGCCATGCCGGCAAACCAGTAGCCGAACGCACAGGCAATGGTGATACCGAGGTACACGACCCACAGGGCGCGCGCGGTCTGCATGACCCGTGGCGTGAGCTTCTCCTGCTTGACCGGCCCCGGCGTGTCGGCCTTCGAGATCTGCATGCCGCCGACGCCGAGGAAGGGCAGCACCGCGACCGCGAGCACGATCGTGCCGCTGCCGCCGAGCCACTGCATCTGTTGGCGGTACCAAAGCAGGGACTTCGGCAGTGTCTCGATGCCGGTCAGGATGGTCGCGCTGCTGGTGGTGAAGCCGGACGTCGACTCGAACACCGCGTCGGTGAAGCCCAAGCCCGGCAGGCCGAAGAACGGCACGGCGCCAGCCAGCACCACCACGACCCACAGCAGGACCACCAGCAGGAAGCCGTCGCGCAGCCGCAGTTCCCGGCGCACGTTGCGCACCGGCAGCCAGAAGGCGAAGCCGGTGCTCGCGGCCACACCGAGCCCGATCAGGAACGGCCCGGTGTTGTCGTCGTCGTAGAGCAGCGAGACCACGAGCGGCGCGACGAGCGTTGCCGCGAGCGACATCAGCACGAGACCGAGGATCCGCTGCACCAATGCTGGGTTCATGGCTCGCTCCCGGCGCCGGGCTAGAGGTAGGCGACGCCGACCTGGAACAGTTTTTCCACCGCCTCCACGTGCCGGCGGTCGGTGAGGAACAGAATCAGGTGGTCGCCCTCGCCGACCACGAAGTCGTGGTGCGCCATCACCACGTCATCGCCGCGTACGATCGCGCCGATCGGCGTCCCCTCCGGCAGCCGGATCGAGCCGAGCGGCCGGCCGACCACCTTGGAGCTCGTCTCGTCGCCGTGGGCGATCGCCTCGATGGCCTCCGCCGCGCCGCGGCGCAGCGAATGCACCTGCACGACGTCACCCCGGCGGACGTGCGCCAGCAGCGATCCGATCGTGATGGTCTGCGGCGCGATGGCCACGTCAATGCTGCCGCTCTCGACGAGCTCCGCGTAGTAGGGCTTGTTGATCAGCGCCATCACCTTCGGGCAGCCGAGCCGCTTCGCCAGCATCGAGGAGAGGATGTTGGCCTCCTCGGTGTTGGTGACGGCGATGAACACGTCAGCGGTGTCGATGTTCTCCTCGAGCAGCAGCTCCTCGTCCGCGGCATCGCCGGTCAGCACCGTCGTCGAGCGCAGGATCTCGGAGGCGGTGCGCGCGCGCCGTTCGTCACGCTCGATGAGCTTGACCTGGCTGCCGCCCTCGAGCCGCTGCGCGAGCCTGAGCCCGATGTGGCCGCCGCCGGCGATGACGACGCGGTGGATCGGCTTGTCGAGCTTTCTGAGCTCACTCATGACGAGCCGGATGTCCTCGCGCGCGGCCAGGAAGAACACCTCGTCGCCGGGCTCGATCACGGTGTCGCCGAGCGGCTTGATGCTGCGCCCCTTGCGGTAGATCGCGGCCACCCGGGTGTCGACGTTCGGGATGTGGTTGCGGATGTTGCGGATCGGCTGGCCAACCAGCAGGCCGCCCTCGACCGCGCGGACCGCCACGAGGCGGACCCGGCCATCGGCAAAGTCGAGCACCTGCAGTGCGCCGGGATGCAGGATGAGCTGCTCGATGTAGGCGGTGACGAGTTCCTCGGGGCTCACCCAGGCGTCGACCGCGAAGCCGCCACCCTCGGCAAACAGCGCGCCGCGGCTCAAATAGTCCTGTGAGCGGATGCGCGCGATCTTGGTCGGCGTCTTGAAGAGTGTCCACGCGACGTGGCAGGCGACGATGTTCACCTCGTCGCTGTGCGTCAGCGCGACGATGAGGTCCGCACTCGCGCAGCCCGCCGCCTCGAGGATGTGCGGGTTGCAGGCGCTGCCGCAGACGGTGCGCACGTCGATGCGGTCCTGCAGCTCGCGCAGCAGCTCATCGTCCGTGTCGACGACCGTGACCTCGTTCGCTTCCTCGCGCGACAGCTGGTAGGCCGCCGTACGCCCGACCTGTCCGGCACCGAGAATGATGATTTTCATCTAGATCATCTCCAGGTTCGCGTAGGTGAGCATCAGCACCTTGCGGCCGAGCCGCTCGAAGTTCACCTCGACCTGCACGTTGGGCGCCTGGCCGTCGAGCCGTAGCACCACACCCTCGCCGAACTTGCCGTGGCGCACCCGGGCACCGAGCTTGAGGCCGTGGCTCGGGGGTTCCTCCATCGTCAGGCGCGGGCGCGGTTCGATGCGCGCCGGTGCCGCGGGGTAGCTGTCACGGCGTGCCGGGCCGCTGCCGCGCCCGCCGTGCGATTCGCGGCGACTGTCGTACACGGGCCGTGAGACCTGCACGCGCGGCCGCACTTCCTCGAGGAGTTCCATGGGGATCTCGCCGATGAAACGCGACGGCGTCCCGAACTGGTCGACGCCGTGCAGGCGACGGCTCTCGGCATAGGTCAGGTACAGCCGGCGCATGGCCCGCGTCGCGCCGACGTAGCAGAGCCTGCGTTCCTCCTCGAGACCGCCGATGTCGGTCACCGAGCGCTGGTGCGGAAAGAGGCCGTCCTCCAGACCGCAGAGGAACACGACCGGAAACTCGAGTCCCTTGGCCGAGTGCAGGGTCATCATCTGCACGCAGTCTTCCCATTCCGATGCCTGGGCCTCGCCACTCTCCAGTACGGCGTGGGCAAGGAAGGATTCCAGCGGCGGCAGGTCGCCGAGCTCCTCGGTCGAGAAGCCGCGCGCGGCCGAGACGAGTTCCTCGAGGTTCTCGACGCGCGCCTCGCCGCGATCGCCCTTTTCCTTGCGAAAGTGCTCGAGGAGGCCCGACTTCGCGATGACGAGATCGACCTGTTCGTGCAGCGCGAGATCGCGCGCCTCGTTCGCCATGGTCTCGATCAGGGTCAGGAAGGCCTGCACGCACTGCGCGCCCTTGGCACCGAGCGTGCCATTGGCTATCGCGAGCGTCGCCGCGTCCCACAGCGGCAGCTGCCGCTCCTTGGCGAGGTCCCGAACGAGGTCGAGGCTGCGCGCGCCGATACCGCGGGTCGGCAGGTTCACCACCCGCTCGAAGGAGCCGTCATCCGCCCGGCTCGCCACGAGCCTCAGGTACGCGAGCGCGTCCTTGATCTCGGCACGCTCGAAGAAGCGCAGGCCACCGTAGACGCGGTAGGGGATACGGGCGGCAATCAGCGCCTCTTCCAGCACGCGCGACTGGGCATTCGAGCGGTAGAGCACGGCCGCATCCTGGCGGCGGTTGCCCTGGCGTACCCAGTCGCGGATCTTCTCCACCACGAATTCCGCCTCGTCGCGCTCGTTGAACGCGGCGTACAGCCGAATCGGTTCGCCGCGCTCGCCACTCGTCCAGAGCTCCTTGCCGAGGCGGCCGGAGTTATTGGCGATGAGCGCGTTGGCGGCGGCGAGGATGGTGCCGGTCGATCGATAGTTCTGCTCGAGCTTGAGCAGCTTCGTGCCCGGAAAGTCGCGCTGCACCTGGCGCAGGTTCTCCACCTTGGCGCCGCGCCAGCGGTAAATGGACTGGTCGTCGTCGCCGACCACGAACGGCACGCCGCCGTCGCCGCTGCACAGGAGCTTCAGCCACTGGTACTGGATCGTGTTGGTGTCCTGGAACTCGTCGACCAGCACGTGGCGGAAGCGCCGCTGGTAGTGGGCGAGCATCGCCGGCTGATCGCGCCAGATCTCGTAGGCGCGCAGCAGAAGCTCGGCGAAGTCCACGACCCCCGCGCGGCGGCAGGCCTCTTCGTAGGCCCCGTAGATGCGGATCAGCTCGCGTCGGGTCGGGTCGCCGTTGTCGCGCACCTGCGCCGGCCGATGGCCCTCGTCCTTCTGCGCGTTGATGAACCACTGCACCTCGCGCGGTACCCAGCGGGTCTCGTCCAGTTCGAGTGCCCGGATCACCTTCTTGATCAGGCGCTGCTGGTCCTCCTGGTCGAGGATCTGAAAGCTCTGCGGCAACCCTGCCTCGCGCCAGTGCAGGCGCAGCAGCCGGTGGGCGAGCCCGTGGAAGGTGCCGACCCACATGTGGTGCACCGGCAGGCTGAGCAGGGACTCGATGCGCGCGCGCATCTCGCCGGCCGCCTTATTGGTGAAGGTCACCGCGAGGATGGACTGCGGCGAGACGCCTTCCTGCGACACGAGCCAGGCAATGCGGTGCACGAGCACGCGGGTCTTGCCGCTGCCGGCGCCGGCGAGCACGAGGAGGGGCCCGGCGGGTGCCGAAACGGCTTCGGCCTGCGGCGGGTTCAGGTTTTCAAGGAGGGAAGTGGCATCCACGGCTACAATTCTATCCGTGTTGGACGGTCCGCGCCCGTCCCAGCGGCCGAAACCGGATGCCATTGGACATGACCGGTGCAGCGCACCGGGTGAGGTAGCGATGCCAGAGACCCCGTTAGTCCTTGCCGTCAATGCCGGCAGCTCCTCGCTGAAAGCCGCGCTGATCGATGCCGATGGCAGCCGGCGACTCGATCTGCGGCTCACCGGGCTCTATGCGGCACCGCTGCTCACCGTGGACGGCGTGTCGCGCCCTGTAGCGATCCGCGATATCGGCGCCGCCATCGACTGCCTCGTCGCGGAGATCGGGAGCCGCCCGGCGCTCAGCGCCGGCATCGGTGTCGTCGTGCACCGCGTAGCGCACGGCGGTGACCGCTACACGGAGCCGGTGCGGATCGATGCGGGGGTGCTCGCTGAACTGACCCGGCTCGGGCCACTGGCGCCGCTGCACAACCCGGTGGCGCTCGCGGCGATCACTGCGTTCAATGCCGCATGGCCCGGGATACCGGCGGTGGCCGTGTTCGACACCGCCTTTCATGCCACGCTGCCGACCCGCGCGCGGGAATACGCGCTGCCCGCCGCCCTGAGGACGCGACTCGGTCTGCGGCGCTACGGCTTTCATGGCATCAACCACCGCTGGGTGGCGGCCGCCGCGGCCCGCCACCTCGGCGCCCCGCTCGAGCAGCTGAAGATCATCACGCTGCATCTCGGTGCCGGCGCCAGCGCCTGTGCGATCGAGTACGGGCGAAGCATCGACACGAGCATGGGCCTGACACCGCTCGAGGGGCTCATCATGGCGACCCGTTCCGGTGATCTCGACCCGGGGGTCGTGCTGCGGCTCTTGGAGGAGGGGATCGACGCGGCGGCGCTTGGCGATCTCCTCAACCGCCAGTCGGGACTGCTCGGGCTGACGGGCTCTTCCGACATGGTCGACATCGAGGCGCGCGCCGCTGCGGGTGACCGGGATGCCCAGCTCGCCCTGCAGCTCTACGCGTACCGGATCCGCAAGTACGTCGGCAGCTACGCGACCGTGCTCGGCGGCGTCGACGCGATCGTCTTCACCGCCGGCGTTGGCGAGCACAGCGCGGTGGTCAGGCACCGCGTCGCGAGCCGGCTCGAGTTCCTCGGCGCACCGCTCGACGAGGACCGCAACCGCGACGCGAAGGTCGGTGCCGCGGCGCCGGTGGCCGAGATATCGGCCGACCGGGCCCGCTGCCGGCTGCTGGTGGTCGCGGCCGACGAGGAGGGGGCCATGGCCGGCGAAGCCCGCCGGCTGTTCGACGCCCCGCACCCGCTCGACACCGAGCGGGGCATCCCGGTCGCGATCTCGGCGCGGCACGTGCACCTGACGGAGGCCTCGATCGCAACCTTGTTCGGCGCGGGCCACGCACTCACGGTGCGCAAGCCGATTTCCCAGCCCGGTCAGTACGCGGCCGAGGAAACCGTCACCGTGGTCGGGCCGCGGGGCCGGATCGAGCACGTGCGCGTGCTCGGCCCGCCCCGCAGCGCCGACCAGGTCGAGATCTCACGCACCGACGAGTTCGCCCTCGGGATCGACGCGCCCGTGCGTGAGTCGGGCGAACTCGACGGTTCGGCGGGCTGCCGCCTCGACGGGCCGGCCGGCAGCGTGACCCTGACCGAGGGCGTCATCTGCGCGCTGCGCCATATCCACATGGCGCCGGCCGATGCGGCGGCGTTCGGGGTCCGGGACGGCGACGAGGTGGATGTCCGTCTCGAGGATGGGCCGCGGCATCTCGCCTTTGGCAACGTCAAGATCCGGGTCAGTCCGCGCTTCGTGCTGGAGATGCACATCGACACCGACGAAGCCAACGCGGCGGGTCTGGGCGGTATCCCGGGTTCGGCTCTCGACCCCGTGGCGCCGGTGGCGAAGCTCGTGGCGCGGGCGGCCCGCCGCTAGGCGGGCCCGCAGGGTCGGTCGCGTCAGGCGCTCTCGGACTCGATCTCTTCCTCGAGGCGGCCGATTTCCTCGTACAGCTCGCGCTGCCGGTGGCGCGCCTGGGCGAGCTTGAGCTGCGCGCCGATGAGGCGCGGGTCACCGGGTTGCACGTGGCCACGAAGGGTCTGCCAGGTGGCCTGCGCGAGGGCGACCCGCTCGGTGGCTTCGGTCCAGCGCCGGGTCAGCAGCGACACGCGGTCGTCGAGGTCACGTGCCCCGCCGCGCTGCCGGATCGACGCTTCTACTTCGAGTTCAAAGCCCATGGCGGCCGAGCTTCGGACGGCGCGATGACGGCCACACTACCGTGTTATGTCCGTGGCATGACGGACGCGCACCGCGGCGACGGGCGATGTCGCCAATACAAGACGGCTCACCGGGTTGAGTGCGGATCCTCACGTATTTAGTCTAATCACCCGGTGCCGAAAAAGTTCCTGTGGTGCCGTTCACGCCCCCTGCACGACCCGGTCTCTGGCGACGTTTGCGCAGCCAGAGTGCCCTGAGGTGGCGCTGAGTCCCCGTAAACCTGCAGCGTTATGTCGACAGCGCCGGAGTCAACTTGTCCCGTTTTGTAAGAACAGCGCCGTCTTTTGTCCAAACTGTGATCAGCCGCGCGATCGCAGGGCGGGTCAGCGCTTGCTGTTCTTCGGCGGCCGTTCCTACACTCCCCGTTGACAGTCGTGGTGAGTGGCTTCCAGGGAAGCGCCCACGGGACGTGAACCGGGTGGGTTTGCGCAGGCTGTCCTCGGCGCCCGGCGAAGAGACGCTCTTCGCTTCGCAGCGGATGCAGGGCGCGACTCCCCGGTGGGCCTCGAAAGGGCCGTCTCGAGTTCGTACTGTCGGTCTTGATGGCATTGTGACGAGGGCATACCCGTCGTGAGGCGGGGACGCAAAGCCACCGGTCTTTCGTTCGGCGAAAGACAGCGGAGCTACCGGAGATGCAGCGGGATGCCCGTGTCGGGATCCCCGTGGCGTGCGGCTTTCGCATGCCCTCCTCCAGCCCTGGTCCCGTGCGGGAGGTTGGAGTGATGGTCAGCCTGACAACCCTGTTGCACCCGGCCCGGGCGCTGGTGCTGCTCGCGGCACTCGCGCTCGGCGCCTGCCACGAGGGAGCCACGCCGCAGAGCGCGTCGACCCTGCCGGCCGGTGGCGGCGCGGCGACCGACCCCGGCACCGCGCCGGTGATTTCCGGGCAGCCGGCCTCGACCGCGCTCGTGGTCGGCCAGCCGTTCTCGTTTACGCCCACGGCCGGCTCGCCCACGGGCGCGAAGCTCGCCTTTCTCCTGATCAGTGCGCCGTCGTTCCTGTCGATCGACGCCGCCACCGGCGTCGTCAGTGGCACGCCGGCCGCCGTCGACATCGGTACCTACACGGGCGTGCACGTGGCCGTGACCGACGGCCAGACCACGGTCGCCGGACCGTCGTTCACGCTCACGGTCGCCGCCGCCAGCAGCCCGACGCCGCCGTCCGTCACCGGCGCCCTGACGATCAGCGGCTCGCCGATCACGGCCGCGGTCGAGGGCGTGGCCTGGAGTTTCCGGCCAACCGCCACCGTTACCACGGCCGGCATGACGCTCGTGTTCCGGGTCGCCAACGCGCCGGCGTGGATGGCCATCGATCCCTCGACCGGGACCCTGTCCGGCACGCCGCCGGCGGGCTCCGTGGGGACGTACCCGAACATCGTCCTCGCGGTCAGTGACAGCAGCAGCGAAGCCGCCCTGCCGGCCTTTACGCTGTCGGTCTCGGCGCCCGCGGCACCGGTCGTGTCCGGCACCCCGCCGGCGAAGGCCACGGTCGGGGTGGCCTACAGCTTCCGGCCGACCGCGACCGACCCGAACGGCTACGCCCTCGTCTACACCGTCACGGGCCTGCCCGGCTGGGCCACGTTTGACCCGCTGACCGGGGCGGTGTCCGGCGTGCCCGCCGCCAAGGATGCGGGCACCACCGCCAGCGTCACGATCACCGCCAGCGACGGCTTCAGCAAGGCCTCGCTGCCGGCCGCGACCGTCACCGTCATGGCGGCGACCTCGGGGTCCGCGGCCCTCTCCTGGGTGGCGCCGACCCAGCGCACGGACGGCACCGCGCTGACGAACCTCGCGGGCTTCCGGGTCTATTACGGCACCACGAGCGGCAGCTACCCCAACAGTATCTCGATCACGAACCCGAGCCTCACCGGCTACGTCGTCGACGCCCTGCCGCCGGGCACCTATTACTTCGTGACCACGGCCTTCGATGCCAACGGCAACGAAAGCGCCTATTCGAACCCGGTGTCGAAGACGATCAGCTGACCCAGCAAGGCTGACCCAGCAACGCTGACCACGCCGGGCCGACGGCGCCCGGCGGATGGTGCGGGCCCTCTGCGCCACCGCGAGGGTGCCGGCGGTCGGGACGCGCAGCGACACAAAAGCGTCACGAACTCGCGTCGATAATCTCTTGCTGATACGCCCGCGGGGCGCCGTTTCGGCCCCGCACCCACGACGGAGGGGACCCTTTCATGGACCAGCACGAGCAGACCCGGGCACTTCGGGACGAAGTGGCCGACTCCCTCGACGAGGAACTGGAGCTCGAGCTCGACGACCACGACATCGGCGTGCTCATCGATGGCGAGGGCCAGTCGCCGGAACAGGTGGCGCGGCGCAAGTACTTCGCCGAACTCTTCCGCCTGCAGCGCGAGCTCATCAAGTTGCAGGACTGGGTCGTCGTGAACAAGAAGAAGATCGTGATCCTCTTCGAGGGTCGCGACGCCGCGGGCAAGGGGGGTGCCATCAAGCGCATCACCCAGCGCCTCAACCCCCGCGTCTGCCGGGTGGCCGCGCTGCCGGCGCCGAGCGAGCGCGAGCGGACCCAGTGGTACTTCCAGCGCTACGTGAGCCACCTGCCGGCGGGCGGCGAGATCGTGCTGTTCGACCGCAGCTGGTACAACCGTGCCGGGGTCGAGCGCGTCATGGGCTTCTGCACCGACAATGACGTCGAGGAGTTCTTCCGCACCGTCCCGGAATTCGAGAAGATGCTGGTCCGCTCCGGCATCACGCTGATCAAGTACTGGTTCTCGATCACCGATGACGTGCAGCACCTGCGGTTCCGGCTGCGCATCGAGGACCCGATGAAGCAGTGGAAGCTGAGCCCGATGGACCTCGAGTCACGCCGGCGCTGGGAGCAGTACACCAAGGCCAAGGAAGCGATGCTCGAGCGCACGCACACGCCGGAGGCACCCTGGTGGGTGGTGGAGGCCAGCGACAAGAAGCGCGCCCGCCTCAACATGATGCACCACCTGCTTGCGCAGATTCCCTACACCGAGATTCCGCGCGAGCCGGTCGTGCTGCCGGAGCGGGTGCACAACCCGGAGTACCACCGGGCGCCCGTGCCCCGGGAAATGTACGTGCCGGCCCTTTACTGAGCCCGCGGATTCAGGTTATTTGCCCAGTACCTCCCTAACACCCGACGTCCAGTGAGACCCCACCCATGAGCAGCGCCCCGTCCCCGACCCTGACCGCTGACGGCCATCCGTTGGCATCCATGGACAGCATGGGCATCGGCCCCACGCTGGTTTTCGGCCTGCTCGTCCTCTTCGGGCTGGGGTACATCGGCTACCAGCTGGTTCAGGACGTCAGCTCCGTGCAGGCCGCCGCCCCCTGGGTGCTGCTGCTGCTCGCGGTCCTGATCGCGCTCGGCTTTGAGTTCGTCAACGGCTTCCACGACACCGCGAACGCGGTGGCTACCGTGATCTACACCCGCTCGCTGCCGCCGGCCTACGCGGTGGTCTGGTCGGGCTTCTGGAACTTCATGGGGGTGCTGACCGCGAGTGGCGCCGTCGCCTGGGGCATCGTCTCGCTGCTGCCGGTGGAACTCATCCTCCAGGTCAACAGCTCGTCCGGCATGGCGATGGTGTTCGCGCTCCTCGCCGCCGCCATCGTCTGGAACCTCGGCACGTGGTGGATTGGCCTGCCGTCCTCGAGTTCGCACACCCTGATCGGCTCCATCATCGGCGTGGGTCTCGCCAATCAGTTTCTCGCCACGACCGGCACCGTGACGAGCGGCGTGGACTGGGACAAGGCCAAGGACACCGGGCTTGCGCTCCTCTGCGGACCGATGATCGGATTCGTGGTGGCGGCCGTCCTGCTGCTCCTGATGAAGGCGGTGTTCCGCTTCCCGAAGCTCTACGAGGAGCCGAACCCGGGACATGCGCCGCCGTGGCCGATCCGCATCGCGCTGATCACGACCTGCACCCTCGTCAGCTTCTTCCACGGCTCGAACGACGGCCAGAAGGGCATGGGCCTCATCATGCTGATCCTCGTCGGTGTCGTGCCGGCCGCGTTCGCCCTCAACCGGACGCCGGACCCGAAGCTCATGGAGAGCTTCCGCTCCCAGGCCACGGCGGCGCTCGCCGTGCTCGACCAGCGCTTCCCGAGCCCGACGCCGCCGGCCAACGCGCGGGAGATCGTCGACGAGGCGGTGCGCAAGAAGGCCTGGCAGCCGGGCGTGGGCCCGGCGCTCGCGAGCTACATCCGCGAAGTGTCGGCCGGACTCGGTTCCTACGAGTCGCTGGCCAACGTGCCCGCCGAGCACGTCGGCAACGTCCGAAACGACATGTACGTGATCGGTGAGGCGCTGAAGCTCATCGACAAGAAGAAGCTCGTGCCGATGAGTGCGGCGGAGCTGAAGCCGATCAAGGAGTTCCACAAGTCGGTCGATACCTCGACGCGCTTCATTCCGCCCTGGGTCAAGGTTGCCGTGGCGCTCGCGCTCGGTCTTGGCACGATGGTCGGGTGGAAGCGAATCGTCGTGACGGTTGGCGAGAAGATCGGCAAGGATCACCTGACCTACGGCCAGGGCGTCGCCGCCGAGACCACGGCGGCCGGCATGATCTTCGCCTCCGACATGCTCGGCCTGCCCGCTTCCACGACCCACGTGCTGTCGTCCGGTATCGCGGGCACGATGATGGCCTCGGGCTCGGGCCTGCAGTGGGCGACGGTGCGGAGCATCGCGATCGCCTGGGTGCTGACGCTGCCGGCGTCGGCGCTGATCGCCGGCATCCTGTTCGCCGTCTTCCGCGCGATCTTCTGAGGCCAACCCGTCCGGCGCGCTGCCGGGCGGCTGGAGAATACAGACGCGGGCCCTCGCAAGAGGGCCTTATGCGTTCTCTGGGGTCATTGGGTCGCAATAGTCCCCGAACGATCGCTTTGCGATACACGGCGCCAATCCCGCGGCGTTGGACGTCTGCTCTCGGCCCCAAAGCAGACATCCACGGGCGAGATTTGACCGCCCGGAAGCGGACCTTCGTGGATGTGGGCGAGGGGACAAATTGTGACTCCGCGCGACAAATCCAGAGGAAATGTGCCCACGGCCCTGGCGATATACTAGGACCGTCAAGAGTTCGGAGGTTTTATGTCCCGGTCAGTTGCAGAAATTGAAGAAGATATTCGCGCACTTACGGATTCGGAGAAGGAGCACGTGCTGCGCGCCATCCTCGAGGATCTGGATGGCCCTCCGGATTTAGGGTCAGATCAAGCTTGGCTCGATGAAATCCAGCGCCGTGGCCATGATTTCGATGCGGGACTTGTTGAGAGTATCCCTGCCGAGAATGTGTTCGCGGGCCTTAGAGCGAAACTCGCACATCGATGAACTTAGTCTTTCTTCCTGCCGCTCAGGAGGAATTGGCGGCGGCCGTCGCTTACCTGGAAATCCGCGCTTCCGGCCTCGGCCGCGATCTGCTAGATGACGTGGAGCGGATATCAGCCTTGTATCGACGTTGCCCAGTATCGGCCGACCATTGGACGATATTCATCGGCGACTGACGCTGCAGCGGTTTCCTTACCACTTGGTCTACCGTATGCGCGACGATGCTACTGTGGTTGTGGTAGCCATAGCTCACAAAAGGCGACGCCCGGGCTATTGGCGAACCGAAAGGTAATCGGCTGCTGTCGACCGGTTGGCCGAGGCGTCCGATTCGGGATCCATCTGACATGCCAGATCGCAGACGTTCACCGAGTTCCGATTAGGGTCTAGGTCGTGTGAAAACACACCTGATTTAGCGGGCGGTTAGGTAAGATCAGGTTATCGTCACGACGTGAGATTGCTATGAAGCGATTCGTCGAAGGTGAGAACCGCACGCAGAGCA
>CAITAM010000238.1 GCA_903890265.1 uncultured Pseudomonadota bacterium
ATCGCGATGACGGGCAGGGGTTCTGGCCGTGCGAGGACCTGCCGCCGCCGCCGCCAACCAAGGCGCCTGAAGCGGCCAGCACGACCTATGCGGTGGACGGCAACGACGCACGCGCGCGGACGCTTGCGCCGTCGCTGGTTTTCGTCAGCTACGACCTGCCGTATTTCGTCTCGGGCGTCACCGAGCGGAGCTTTCACGGCACGGGCGTCGTCGTCGATGCGGTACGCGGCCTCGTCGTGGTCGACCGCAATACGGTACCGGTGGCACTCGGAGACGTCCGCCTGACCTTCGCCGGTACGCTCGAGGTTCCGGGACGCGTCGAGTTCATCCACCCCCAGCACAACCTCGCGTTCGTCTCGTACGACCCGAAGCTCATCGGCAGCACACCGGTCGTCGCCGCGAAGCTGGTGCCGCGCGCCCTGCAGCCCGGCGAGTCCGCCTACGTAGTGGGGCTGCGTGCGGACCAGCGGGTGGTCACGCAGGACGCGCGGGTCGCTGCGGTCGATCCCGTCCAGTTCCCGCCATCGCGCACGCTCGGGTTTCGTGACAGCAACACCGAGGTTGTGACGCTCGTGAACGGCCCGGCGGACTTTGACGGGGTCCTGAGTGACAAGGACGGTGGGGTAAGCGCGCTGTGGTCGTCGTTTGCCTACGACGACGGCCGAGAATTGACCCAATCGAACTTCGGCATCACCGCGGACGTGGTCGCCGACGCTCTCAGCCACGTCACCGCCGGCACCCCGCTGCGCTCGCTGGAGGCGGAGTTCACCGTGGTCCCGTTGTCCACGGCACGCCGGCTCGGTCTCAGCGGGTCGTGGATTGAGCGGCTGGAAACCCATAGCCCGACTCGTCGCCAGGTGCTCAGCATAGGCCGGCTGGTCGCCGGCACGCCGGCAGCGGCCAAGCTGCTGCCCGGCGATCTGCTGCTCAGCGTCGATGGCGTCGTTGCCAATCGCTTCCGTGAGGTGGAGCGCGCCGTGCAGAAGCCGGCCGTGGACGTCGTGGTCTGGCGTAACGGCGCGGAACAGCGGCTGTCGGTCGACACCGTCGAGCTCACCGGACGCGATATCGATCGGATCGTGCTCTGGGCCGGCGCCACGCTGCAGGCGCCGCAGCGGGCACTGGCGTCGCAGCGCGGCATTGCGCCTGACGGCGTCTACGTGGCGAATTTCACGTACGGCTCACCGGCCACCCGTGCCGGACTGCTGGCCGGGCGACGGATCGTCGCCGTCGACGGACAGCCGACCCCAGATCTCGACGGTTTCCTCGCGGCCGTAAACGCGTCGCGGGACCGCGAATCGGTCCGCCTGAAGACGCTGTCGCTGAACAATGCCGTCGAAGTGATCACCCTCAAGCCCGAGCGCCACTACTGGCCGACCTACGAGCTGCGCCGCGGGCAGGCGGGCTGGGAGCGCCGCGCTCTCGACTGAGAGAGGCGGCGCCCGTTGCGGTTGCCGGGAGCGACCAGTACCTTGTCGGTACCCGCCCTGACCGTGGCCGCCATGCCTGACGTTCCCCAATTCGATTTCTTCGACGTCCCTGGCGCGGCGCCGGAGGGGGTGAACGGGGCAGCCGTTCCCGAGGCGCTGGTGGAGCTTGCGCTGCGCTTGCCGCCGGAGCTGCGCCTTGGAACCTCCAGCTGGTCATTCCCGGGCTGGGCCGGACTCGTCTACGCCGAGCGGCAGAGCGAACAACGCCTCGCGCGGGTCGGACTCGCGGCGTACGCCCGCCATCCCCTGCTGCGGACGGTCGGCCTCGACCGAACGTACTACGCGCCCATCGCGGCAGCCGAGTTCGCCCGCTATGCCGCGCAGACGCCGCCCGACTTCCGCTTCATGGTCAAGGCGCACCTCGTACTCACGACGCCGATCGCACAGCTTGCGCGAACCAGTCCCGTTGCACCCGCAGTAGAGCATTTTCTCGATCCCGAGTACGCCACGCGCGCGGTCATCGAACCGATGGTTGAAGGGCTCGGGGAGCGTGCCGGGGCCCTTCTGTTCCAGTTCCCTCCGCTCGGCACGCCGCACGTGCGGGATGCACGCAGTTTCGTCGCGCGCCTCGGCGAGTTCCTTGGCGCCCTGCCGCGAGGGCCGCAATACGCAATCGAGTTGCGTAATCGGGAGTTTCTGACGCCGGCCTACGTCGACTGCCTCGCACGGCACGGGGTCACGCACTGCTACAACGTTCATCCGCGCATGCCCACGGTGACCGAGCAGGACGCGCTGTTGGGCGAGGCGGCCTGGCGCTCGGGTGCTGTTGTCGTGCGCTGGATGCTGCA
>CAITAM010000239.1 GCA_903890265.1 uncultured Pseudomonadota bacterium
CGCGTAGCGCCGGGCGTCGTACGAGTGCCGCAGGGCGAGCGGCGCCGTTGCGGCGAGCGCGACCGCGTAGAGCACGGCAAGCGGCCGGGCGCGCAGCACGCCGATCTCGCGCGCCGCGAAGCCGGTCACGGCAATCGCGCCAAGACCGGCCACGAGCGAGGGCAGGCGCAGCCACCGCTCGCGGTCGCTGATGCCCTCCATCAGGCGCACCAGGCTGTAGTAGAGCGGCGAGTGGTTCTCGTGCGTCGGCAGCCAGCCCCAGAGCGCCGACCACGGCAGCTTCGCGAACCACCAGCTCGCCCCCTCGTCCAGCCACAGCGGCCGGTCGAGTGCGTAGAACCGCAGGCCCACTGCCGCCACGACGAGAAGGACCAGGACGACGTGCAGGAGACGGACGGCGAGCGGGGCGCGGGCGGGGGTGTGGGCCATCGGCGGTTTCGGCTTTGCGCGGCGCGCCCGGGGCGCGTGAGCGGCGAGTGTAGCCGCTTACGGTCTTGACCGTCCCGCGGCGGAGGACCGGTTCGTGACGGGCGTCGGGTCCTTCGCGTCCCTCTCGCCGGGCCGGCGTGTCTGGCCGGGCTCAGTCTTCGAAGGGGTCCTTGAAGAGCACGGCGAGCTGGCGCGTGGCGCCGGCCTGGGACACGTCGTTCAGGGTCTCGCGCCAGCCGGCCTTGCGCAGCCACGGCAGGACCTCGGCGCCGGGCATGGGCTTGGCGAGCAGGTACCCCTGCGCCTGCGTGCAGCCGCGCCGGGCGAGGGTCTCGATCTGGGACACGGTCTCGACGCCCTCGGCGACGACCTCGAGGCCTAGGCTCCGGCCGAGCGCGATGACGGTGCGGCAGATCGCGAGCGCGCCCTTGTCACCCGGCAGGTCCTTGACGAACGAGCGGTCGATCTTGAGCGACTGCACCGGCAGCGAGCGCAGGTACTGCAGCGACGAGTAGCCGGTGCCGAAGTCGTCGATCGACAGCGTGCAGCCGAGGTCGCGCAGCGTCCTGAACACCGCGAGCGCCCGGCGGTGATCGCGCATGAGCACGGATTCGGTGAGCTCGAGCTCGAGCGCCTCGGCCGGCAGGTCGGCCGCCTTCAGTGCGCGCGCCGCGAGCGCGCCCATGTCGGTGGCATGGAACTGCTCGGCGGACACGTTGACCGCGACCGTCATCTTGTCGAAGCCGTCCGCACGCCAGAGCCCGAGATCGGCACAGGCCTGCTCCAGCACCCATTCGCCGATCGGGGCGATGAGCCCGGTCTGCTCGGCGAGCGGGATGAGCTCGACGGGCGAGATGCTGCCGAGTTCCTCGGACTGCCAGCGCAGCAGCGCCTCGAAGCCGACCACGGCGTGCGTCTTCAGGTCGACCTTCGGCTGGTAATGCAGGGTCAGCGTGCGCTGCGCGATCGCACGCCGCAGGTGGGTCTCGAGGTCGAGTCGCCTAAGCGACTGGACCTGCAGCGTCTTCGAGAAGAGGCGCGCGTTCTCCTCGACCGAGGCGGCGGCCGCCGCGACCGAGGCCGCGCGCAGCAGCGCCTCGGCCTCGAGCCCGTCACTGGGCGCCACGCTGATGCCGATCGAGAAGGTGCTGCGCAGCTCGCGGCCCTCGTGGATGATCGGCTGCTCGAGGA
>CAITAM010000240.1 GCA_903890265.1 uncultured Pseudomonadota bacterium
ATCTCCAGTGTTTCGATGCGCAGGTCACCGAGGAACACAGGCAGCGAGCAGGCGACGAGCTGGCCGAGAAACTTGGCCCGGTAATCGAGATCGAACCGGTCGTCGAGCAGACCGGACAGGAAAATGACCAGCGCACCGTACAGGAAGATGGTGCGAGGTCCGTCCAGCGCAAAATCGGACGATGACACCGCGGCCAGCACCCCGACCGCGATCGCGATGCCGCCGACACGCGGGATCGGGGCGGTATGCACCTTCCTGTCACCTGGCCGGTCGACGAGCATCAGGCGCTCGGAGAAGCGCACCAGCGTCGGCAGGAGCGACATGGAGACCACCAGCGACAGGATAAATGGCAGAACGAAGGTCATGGGCCCACGACTTCAGGCCATCGGTCGATCAGGACCCCGGCGCCGGCCGGCATTGCGGCGCGGATCTCTCGATGGCGGCTATGGCGACGCACGGACCGGATCCGGAACATCAATCAGGGCCGCCGTGCGCTGCCGGAACGCCGCGAAGGTGAAGGGCCCGTCGCCCGTGACCAGTGCACGACCGTTCGCGACCAGCCGCTGGCAAAGGGTCTCGTCCTCGAGAAACCGGGTCATGGACCGGGCAAGGCCGATGACGTCACCGAACGGAACGGTAAGCCCCGTAACGCCATCGCTCACGACGTCGTTTGCGCCCTTCTCGGCGGCGGCGAGGACCGGAATGCCGAAGTACATGGCCTCGAGAAACACGATGCCAAAGCCCTCCTGGCCACTGGGCAGCACGAACCCGGCGCTCTTTCGGTAGAGCGATACCAGCTCAAGATCGGATACCGAACCGCGAAAGTGCACCCGTTCCTCGACGCCGAGCTGCTGCGTTACCCAGCGCAGGAACGTCACGTCGTCGCCGCTGCCGGCGACGACGTAATGCACTGACCTGTCGGTCAGGGTCGCGAACGCCTCGAGCGCTGCGACCAGCCCCTTCGTGCGCTCCGACACGGATATCCGGGTCACCGACAGAAAATAGCGGCCGTAGATTTCCGACGGATCCTGCAGCGCACTACCCTGGTCTGCCCATTGGATCCAACTGGCAGCCAGTGCGTTCGGGAAGACGTGCAGTCGCCGCGCGCCAAGTTCCGGTGCCTGCGCGAGGATCCGCTCCTGGGTGAACGCGCTCACGCTGACGACGTCCGTGACGTCGCCAAGAGCCCGCCGCGTGCCGCCCCTGATTGACTCCCAGACCTCCTGCCCGTGCGCGATCAGCATCACGCGCGGTGCCCGTTTCGCACGCGGCAGGCAATGGGCCGCGGCCATCAGCGTCGCGAAGTGGATGTGGCCGATGAAGAGCACGTCAAAGCGTTCGGCCGCGAGCTGTCGCGCCACGCCCGCCGCAAAGCGGACCTTGCTGCGGCCAAAGCCAAGTACCGTCACGCGCTCCGAAAAGGGCGAATCGGTGACCACGCCGTCGGTATCGTTGAGTGACAACGCGACGACGCTCGCACCGAGCTCATCGAGGGCGGTGAGCAGCGTGCGATTGAAGCGCTGGATACCGCCGTGGCTCATGACCTCCGTCAGGACCAGCAGCACGCGGCGGCGTGATGCCTCCGGCGCGAGGGCGACCGCGCTCATGCCGCACGCTCGGTCACGTCAAACTGCGGCAAACTGAGGCCGCGCTCGTGGCAGGCGATGAAGCAGAGCAGCATCAGCGAGCTCCACAGGAGCGGGCTCGCATCGCGAACGCCTTTGCTGTGCAGCGCGAGCAGGCTCTTCATGCTTTCCTGGTCGATGGGCGTTCCTTCAAAGAGCGACCGCTCATTAATCAGCTGTTCCGCCCAGCCACGCAGTGGCCCGCGCAGCCAAGAGGCGACCGGCATGCCAAAACCGCGCTTCGGCTGGTAGACAAGCTTCTCGGGCAGATAGCGGCACAGCAGTCGCTTCAGGAGGTACTTGGTCTGGCCGTTGCGCAGCTTGTAATTGACCGGCAGACGCATCGCCCACTCCACGAGGTGGTGGTCGGTCAGAACGCAGCGGGACTCCAGTGACGAAGCCATGGTTGCCACGTCCACCTTGGTGAGATAGCCATCACCGAGCGTATAGGCGACGTCCAGGCGCATGCCGACATCGGCCGGACACAGATCAAGGGCAAAGGAGGCCGCCGCCTGCTCGAAGTAATAACTCGACGGCGTGGCACCGGCGTTTTCCAGAAGGATCGAAGGAAAGTCCTTGCGCATGCTGCGCACAAAATGAAACATCCGCACGTTGGTCGTCTTGCGCATGGCCTCGGCGAGGAGGTTCAGCCGGTGCGCCGGCACGGCTCCGCACACGTCGGCAAACTTGCGGCGCAAAAAGCGCGGCCAGCGCATGAACCCCGCCATCCGCTCCGCCAGCTTGTAGTAGTGGTAGCCGCCGAACAGTTCATCGCCAGCGTCGCCGGTCAGCGCGACCGTGACGCCGCTGCGCGCCAGCCGTGCGACGGCCATGGACGGGAAGCAGGAACTGTCAGCCATCGGCGAGTCGTACGCGGCAACCGCATCCGGCAGCAGCCCGAGCAGTGACGAGACGCCGAGCTTTTGCACGCGGTGCTCGACACCGAGGTGATGCGCGATCGCCGCCGCGGCACCGCTCTCGTCGAACTCGGGCTCATTAAAGCCAATGGTGTAGGCGATCGGCACGGTCGGTGACACGGCCTTCATGACCGAGAGTATCAGCGAGCTGTCGGTGCCACCGGAGAGGAACGCGCCGAGCGGCACGTCACTCATCAGCCGCGCCTTGACGGCCTGCCGTACGAGGCTATCGAGCTCGTCGATCAGCTCGTCCTCGGGGCGCTGGTTCCACGACGGATCCGGCCGAATGTGCCGGTAGTCCCAGTAACGCACCAGGCGCAGCGACCGGTTAGCCACCGTGAGGTAATGACCCGGCGGGACCTTGCGGACCTCCTGCCACATCGAGTTCGGTGACGGCACGTAGCCGAGGTCCACGTAGGCCGCGAGGCTGTCACCGTTGAGCGTACCCAGCGAACCGCCACCCAGCCGCCTGAGCGCGGTCGGGCGCGAGGCGAAAGCGAGGCCCTCGCGATTGACGCGATAGAAGAGCGGCTTCTCACCGAGCCGGTCCCGCGCGAGGGTCAAGACCCCGGCTTCGCGGTCCCAGACCGCGAAGGCGAACATGCCATCGAAGCGGCGGACGCAGTCCGGCCCCCAGACCCGGAAGGCCTCCACCAGCGTCTCGGTGTCCGAATGGCCGCGCCAGCCGCCCGGCGGATCGAGTTCGGCGCGCAGCGTCAGGTGGTTGTAGATCTCGCCGTTGAACGTGACGACATAACGCCCGTCAGCCGACACCATCGGCTGGGCGCCGGCCTCGGTCAGGTCGACGATCGACAGCCGCCGGTGTCCCAGCTGGATCCGTTCGTCGACCCAGGTGCCCGAGGCGTCGGGACCGCGCTTTTCCAGGCTGGCGAGTGCTTCCGCGAACCGTTCGGGACTGGGGCGGCTGTCGGTGTGGCGGAGAAATCCAACTATTCCGCACATGCACCCACTCCGGCGTCCGCAAAGGGACCGTGAGTCTCCGTGCGAATTGTGACACCTGCGTTTCCGCGGCCCGCCATCAGCCGGCCGGCGGCGCGGGATCGCCGGCACGCGTGCCGATCCGCCGGCGGCGCACCGACTGGCGCACGCCGACGACCCGGGCAGCGGCTGGCACGACCACGGTCCAGGCCTCAACATCACGCACCACCGTGGCGCGGGCCGCGATCAGCGCCCCGTCCCCCACCCGCACGCCCGGCCCGACGAACACGTCCGCCGCCACCCACACGTCCGCGCCGAGCGTGATCGGGGCGACCACCAGCGGCATGTCGGGGTGCTCGACGTCATGGCTTGCGGTACATAAGAAAGAGTACTGGCTCACCGTTGAATAGGCGCCGAGCTCGACGGCGGCGACGCAGTAGCAGTCAACGTCCCGGCCGAGGCAGCTGCCCTCGCGCATCGTCAGGTTCCAGGGCGCGAAAATCCTCACGTTCGGGTACGGCTTCGCGTGCGGCTCGATCACCGCACCGAAGGCCCGCAGCAGCATCCGGCGCCAGCCGTGCAGCATGACGGGTGACGGCCGGTACAGCGTCAGCCAGACGATCTGCCAGAGCAGGCGTCCGAGCCGGTTGCGCCGGGACACCGTGGCGACTTCGAGTGGCCGGCGACCGGGGCGTACCGCGCTCACGGTCCGGCCCGCCGGTCGCCCAGGCTCCGGTAGAGCGACTCCATCTCACCGGCAATCGCGTCCCAGCCAAGATGCGCCTCCACGTAGGCACGGCCCCGCTCACCCATGGCGCGGGCCGCCGCCGCATCGCTGCCGAGCCGGCTGACCGCCGTCGCGATGCTGCCCTCGTCACCCTCGATCACGATCCCCGCCCCGGCGGCCTCCACCAGCGTGCAGGCTCCCACCGCCCTTGAGGTCACGACCGGGCAGCCGACCGACAGTGCCTCCACGACCACGTTGCCGAAGTTCTCGGAGTACGACGGCAGGACGAACAAGGCCGCCTCGCGAAACAGCGCCCATTTGTGCTCGTCACTGGCAGGACCGACGAAGCTCACGCGGGAGCCGATACCGAGTTCGCCGGCGAGCGCGCGCATGCCGCCCTCGTAGCCCTCGTCGTCGTTACCGGCAATGACGAGGTGCAGGTCACGGACTCCGGGCCAGGCACGCAGCAGCCGATCGATACCTTTCTTCCAGCTGATCCGGCTGAGAAACAGCGCGTAGGGCCTAGGCAGTGCGGCAAACGGCCCGTCGGCCAGCGGCACCGGCGCCGGCGTGCGCTCGAGTCCGTTGGCGATCACCGCGATCCGCGCCCCGGGACCGAGCAGGTTGCCGAGTTCGGCGGCCTCGAGTTCGGCCGTGACATGCACCGCTGCCGCCTCGCGCAGGCTGCGCCGCTCAAAGGCCGCGATCCATGCGCGTTTGATGAAGGTGCTGCGCCCGGCGATCGCCCCGGTCATCAGCATGCCGCGCGGCGACACGACGTAAGGCACACCCGCGCGCGCGGCCGCGCGTGCCGCGGCAACCGTCGGCAGCTGGAATACCGCATGCACGTGCACGACGTCGTAGTCGCGCACCGACCCCGCAAGCGCACGCGACAGCGCCGGCGAGTGGGCGAGCCTTCTCAGTGGCGAGACCGGGAAATAGCGGACCGCCACCCCGTCGATGTCCACCGCGCGGTCGAGCGGCACGTCGAGATCACCAGGCCCGTCCATGCAGGTCGTGAAGACGTCTACCCGATGGCCGCGGGCGACCAGGGCGCGGGCGAGACCGTGCACGGAGCGGATCGGACCGCCGTAACGGACTGCCGGGTAATAGGTCGGAACGACCTGCAGTATCTTCATCGCCGCCTCTCTGCGCTCACCGGGCGAGTTCGCTCATGCCGCCCGCCGCCGACGAAGGGTGACGGCGAACTCCTCGCGAAGCAAGCGACTGAAATGCGGTGCAGCCGCCGCCACCAGCAGCCCACCCACGACGGTGAACAGCGCCGCCCGAAGTACGATCGCCAGCCACTGCCCCGCCAGCAGACCCGGCAGTGCAAGCCCAAGTGCGGTGACGACCGCTGCGCCAAGAGCCACTCGCGCCAGCGTTTCAATCAGGACTCGGCGCTCGGCCGGGGTCGAGGGCAGACCCCGCTCCACCCGACTCCAGAAGGCGATCGCCCAGGCGAGCGACGACATCAGGCTCGCGGCCGGCGCGCCAAAGGCACCGAAGGGCGTCAGCGCCGCGAGCAACACGAGGTGGAGCACTGCCGTCGTCACGAACACCTCAGCGATCTGCCGAAAATCGCCGCGGGCCTGCAGCGAGTCGTACGCCACGTAGCCCAGCGTCGATGCCCAGATCGCGGCCGCCATCAACACGGAAGTCGCGTCGCCGTCGTAGACGCCGGGGCCCACCCAGCGGTCGACGAAGGCCCGGTCGCAGCAGACCGTGACGGCGAGCCCGATCGCGGCCAGCCCGCCGAGAATGGGCAGCAGGCGATGGGTCACCTCGCGAAAGCGGTCGAGTCGTCCCGAGCCGTAGAGGTGCGCCATGCTCGGCGCGACGGCATGGGCAAGCTGCGAGATCAGCTGCTGGATCGTCTCGTGGGCGCGCACGGTGAGGCCGTACCGGGCAGCCGCACTCGGCCCGAGCGCGTAGGCCACGACCACCGTATTTGCCTGCGTCTGCAGCTTCATCGCGATCGACGTCGCGAACCAGTAGCTCAGGCCGCGCAGCAGCGTGCGCACCTCGTGCCCCGCGACCGACAGGCGCAGCGTGCGATAGCGGCGGATCTCGCGGCGCAGCGACCAGCCGCAGAGCAGGATCGCGGCCAGTGCGCGCGACAACAGGCCGAGCGGCAGCGAATAGAGGCCCGCGCCGGCGTACAGCGCCGCCACGGTCACCGCCACGCTGACGAGGTCCGCCACGACCGTCGCCACCCCCGCGGCAAAGGTTCCGTGGAAGCTGCGCAGCACGCCGACGACTGCCGCCCCGACGATACCGAAGCCACCGGTGACGATCGCGAGCTGGAACGCGCGAAGCACCCGTGCCGCAGCCGCTGGCGAGAGGCTGCCAAAGAGCGGGGTCAGCGGCGACAGCGCAAGGCCGAGCGTGACGAGCACGGTCGCCAGCGTCACGCTCGACAACAGGCCCGAGCCCACCGTCACCCCGACCTGTGCGATGTCACCGGCCCCGAGGTACAGCGACACCCGCTGCATCAGCATGCCGGAGAGCCCGAAGTCGATCAGAAAGACCTGGACGAGCGCCGCGCCGCTCGCCATCCACGCACCGAACTCGTCAAGCGGCACGTAATGCAGGTAGAGCGGCACGAGGACGATGTTGCGCACGAGCGCCACGGCGATCGCGAGGTAACCGAACACGGCGCTCCACACCGCGGTCCGGCGCCGATTGACGTTCGGCAGCGACGGCTCGCCCGCCGTCGCAGGCTCGCGCGCCGGATCGCTCATCCGCGCCCGCCGGCCAGCCGACCGACGACGGCGTCAGCAATGCCGCGGGCGGTGGCGGCGCTCGAAAAGGCGGCGCTGGCCGCGGCGGCCGCACGCCCCCTCGCCAGCAACCCCGCTCGTCCCTCGCCGAGCGCGCCGGCCAGCGTCGCGGCAAGCCCAGCGACATCGCCGGCCTCGAACACCCAGCCCGTGCCGTCCGGTCGCACGAGGTCGCGCGCTCCGCCGACGCGGCTGCTCGCAATCACGGGCCGGCCAGAGGCCATGGCCTCGTTGAGGGCAAGGCCCCAGGTCTCGCCGGGACCCACCGACGGGAGGACGAACACGTCACCCAGGCGGTACACCGCCGGCATCGCGCCCTGGTTCTGGAACGGCAGCAGGTGGATCCGTGGCCCGCGTGCCGCGATCTCGCGCAGCGCGGGTTCCTGCTCGCCACTGCCGACAAACACGAGATGCGCTTCCCCTGGACTCGCGCCAAAGGCCTCGGCCAGGTGCAGGGGCGCCTTCTTCGGCAGGAACTTCGCCGCGAACAGTGCGACGGGAGCGTCCTCGGGAATACCGAGTTCGGCCCGCCACGCGCTGGCCTGCGTCGCGCCCTGGCCTGTCGGATCCGCGAACCGGTTAACGTCGATCGAATGCGGCACCACGGCGATGCGACGGTCCGGCACGCCACACCAGCGAAAATAATCCGCGTTGTTCGAGCCGACCGCGAGCGCCACGTCAACGAAGCGGTACACCGCGGTCAGCAGCGCACGCCGCACGGCGCGGCGCGCCGCCGGCTGCGGATCGATGAGCGTCGAGTCGCCGCGAAAAAATACCGGAATGCGACCCTTGAGGGCGCGCATCGCGCCAAAATGCGAGGCACTGTTCCAGCCAAAGACCAGCACCGCGTCGGCGCCAAAGGCGCGGATGGCTGGCACCAGGGCCGGCGTGCGCAGACCAAAGAAGCGGCCGTGATCGGGCCTCGGCGCCACATTGGGCACGAACTCGTGCGCGTAGCCGTCCCGCAGCGGCAGGTCCCAGGTGAGGTCAATGCCGAACTCGCCGTCCCGGATCCGACCCTGCTCCGCCTGCGACCAGGTGTAGAACACCCGCAGGTCCAGCCGCGGATCGGTGGCCAGCTCGCGGAACATCGGCGCGTAGTACTGGATCGGGTGCGTCGACACCACTGCCAGCTTGATTGATGCCAAGACCGTCTCCTGCCCGCCGGGAACCGGCCGTGGTACGCGCAACCGGCGCTACCCCGTCATTTTGCCGCGGCGCAATGATCCCGAGAAACCCGGTCCGATACAACATGCCCGTAACGAATGCGGGCGACACTTGGGGACTGTCATGCTGGTCGGCTATATCGCCAGTCGCACGCCCCCCCCGAGTACCGTGTCAATGGCCGCGAGCGCACTTCGCCAGTCCGACGTTGAGGGCCGCCGCGCCCGCGCGCTGGACGGCCTGCGCGGGCTGGCGGCCGTCAGCGTCGTGCTGCTGCATTACCTGCAGGTCTTCAACGCCACCGCCTTTCCCGAGTACGCGGCGTTCAGCGCGGTGTTCACCCGGCTGTCCGCGACCCCGCTGTCGTTTCCGTGGGCGGGCTCCTCGGCCGTGCCGCTTTTTTTCGTGCTGTCCGGCTTCGTGCTGCAGCGAATGCTCGACTCGAGCGCGATGAGCTACCGCAGTTATGTCGCACGGCGCGTACTGCGACTGTGGATCCCCTACATGGTGGTCGTTGCGCTGGCATCCGTCGGCATCGAGTTCGTCGGCAGTCACCTCGTGGCCGGGCAGAGCGACTGGCTGAACGGCATGCTCGGCACCCGGATTTCGCAGCACCTGCTGTTCCAGCACGTTCTGCTGATCGGCAGCTTCGACACGCAGCGCATCAACCCGGTGGTCTGGTCGCTGGTCCTCGAGCTTCGCTTGTCGCTGCTGTTTCCGCTGATCCTCTGGGCAGTCTCGCGCTACCGGGTGCCGGTCGTGCTGCTTGGCAGTCTGGCCATCGCCGTGGTCGGCGGCTACCTGCAGCACCGGCTGCACGCTTCGTCGGTATCGCTCTACCAGACCCTGGTCGTTCAGCTGCATTTCGTGATCGGCGCGCTGCTCGCCGCGCACGAGCCGCACGTCCAGCGCTTCTATGCAAGGCTGCCGCGGCCATTGCGGTGGGGGCTGACGCTCGGCAGCGTGGTGCTCTACACCAACACCGCACACCTGCCGACGACCTACAGCACGGTCGCCGGTGCCACGTGGCTCATCGTCGTTG
>CAITAM010000241.1 GCA_903890265.1 uncultured Pseudomonadota bacterium
ACGGTTTATCTCACGCGCACCAACGATAGCGACATCTCGTTGTCTAATCGCGTCGCCTTCGCCGAGGCGCAGCACGCGGAAGCCGCGGCGCGCCGGCCGGGCTTCCTCGAGCGGATGGTGGATCTCAATGCGCGGTTCCACGGGCTCATCAGCCGGGCGGCGGCCAGCCCCCGGCTGTCGCGCGCGCTGGAGTCGATCCTGGACACGCCGCAGATGAAGGCGACGTTCGCGAGCTACACGACCGAGGAGCTGCTGCGCAGCGCCACGCATCATCTCGACATCGTCGCCGCGTTCGAGGCGCGCGATGCCGAATGGGCGGCGGGGGCGATGCGCGCGCACGTGCTCTCGGCGCGCCGGCAGCTCGCCCGCGAGCGAAGCGTCATCGGACCGCCGCCGGACGTTTGCTAGACTGAAGGCCGATCGCCGTCAGCCGACGGCGCGCGCACGACACCCGGGAGACAGACCATGACGATTCAGGTTGGGGACACCATGCCGGCCGGCACGCTGACGCACATGACCAAGGACGGCCCGAAGCCGGTGACGACGAACGAGCTCTTCAAGGGCAAGAAGGTGGTGCTGTTCTCGGTGCCGGGTGCGTTCACGCCGACCTGCCACGCCCGTCACCTGCCGGGCTTCGTGAGCCACATCGAGGCGTTTCGCGGCAAGGGCATCGACACCGTGGCGTGTCTGTCCGTCAACGACGTGTTCGTCATGGACGCGTGGGGCAAGGCCGCCTCGGTCGGTGACAGCGTGCTGATGCTGGCCGACGGCAACGCCGAGTACACGAAGCTGCTGGGTCTCGAACTCGATGCCAGCGCCTTTGGCATGGGCACGCGCGGCAAGCGCTTCGCCCTCGTCGCCAGCGACGGCGTCGTGACGCACCTGCTCGTCGAGGCGCCGGGCGACTTCAAGATCAGCAGCGCCGAGCACGTGCTCGGCGTGCTCTGACGTCAGACCCCAGAACACCGGGGCCGGCTTGCGCCGACCCCGGTGTGACGGTCGGCCGCTCCGCCGCGGCGGAGCACGCCACTCAGCCGAGCAGCTTCTCGAGCTCCGGCACGACCTGGAACAGGTCACCCACGAGGCCGATGTCGGCCACCTCGAAGATCGGGGCTTCCGCGTCCTTGTTGATCGCGACGATGGTCTTCGCGTCCTTGATGCCGGTCAGGTGCTGGATCGCACCCGAGATGCCGATCGCGAGGTAGAGCTGCGGCGCGATGATCTTGCCGGTCTGGCCGACCTGCAGTTCGTTCGGCGCGTAACCCGCGTCCACCGCCGCGCGCGAGGCACCGACCGCCGCGCCCATTTTCTCGGCGAGGCCAAAGACCAGCTTGAAGTTCTCGGCGCTGGCGAGCGCGCGGCCGCCGGACACCACCTTGGCGGCGGTCTGCAGGTCCGGCCGGTCGCTCTTCGCCTCGGCCTTCGACACGAAGCGGGTGTGCGTCGGCAGGGCGACGTTCGGGCTCGCCGCCGTGACCGGCGCGCTGCCACCCGGGCCCGCGGCATCGAACGAGGCGGTGCGCACGGTCGCGACCACCTTCTGGCCGGCCGTCGCGACGACGGTCACGATCGCGTTGCCGGCGTAGATCGGCCGCTTGAACTGGTGGCTGCCGTCGACCGCCATCAGGTCGCTGATCTGGCTGACCCCAAGCAGGGCCGCCACGCGCGGCATGACGTCCTTGCCGAAGCTCGTCGACGGCCCGAAGACGTGGCTGTAGTCGGCCGCGAGCGCGACGATCTGCGGCGCGAGCACCGCCGCGAGCGGCTGGGCGTTGGCCGGGTGGGCGACGGTCAGGACCGCATCCACGCCGGCGAGCGAGGCGGCCTCGGCGGCAATCGCCTCCGGCGCGGCGGCGAGCACGGCCACCGTGACCTTGGCGTCCGGCACCTGGCGCGCGGCAGTGACGCAGCGCGCCGTGCTCGGGTTCAGCTTGGTGCCGTCGTGTTCTGCGACGATGAGGATCTGGGTCATGACACGAGTCCCTTGGTCTTGAGTGCGGCCAGGAGTTCGGCGACGTCCTTGACCATGATGCCCTTGGCACGCGCCTTGGGCGGCTCGTAATGCGTGATCTTGAGCTGGCCCGGGTCGGCGAGGCCGAGGCTCGCGAACTCGATCACGTCGAGCGGCTTCTTCTTCGCCTTCATGATGTCCGGCAGCTTCACGTAGCGCGGTTCGTTGAGGCGCAGGTCGGCGCTGATCACGGCCGGCAGGTCGACCTCGAGCGTCTCGAGGCCGGCATCCACCTCGCGGGTGACCACGAGCGTCTGGCCCTTGATCTCGACCTTGGACGCGCAGGTCACCTGCGGCCGGTCGAGGAGGGCCGCGAGCATCTGCGTCGCCTGGCTGTTGTCGTCGTCGATGGCCTGCTTGCCGAGGATGATGATCTCGGGCGATTCCCTGTCGGCCACCGCCTTCAGCGCCCGGGCGACCGTGATCGGCTCGAGCAGGCCGTCGTGCTTGACCAGGATGGCGCGGTCAGCGCCCATGGCCAGCGCGGTGCGCAGCTGCTGCTGGGCATCGTCCGGACCGATGCACACGGCGACGATTTCGCCGGCTTCGCCGCGCTCGCGGATCCTGAGCGCCTCTTCGAGCGCGATCTCGTCGAACGGGTTGACGCTCATCTTGACGCCGTCGAGCACGACGCCGCTGTTATCGGGTTTGACGCGGACGCGGACGTTGTAGTCCACGACGCGCTTGACGCCCACCATAATCTTGCGCATCAGCTAAACTCCTGGCCTTGGGATGCGGACGCGGGGCCCGCGATTGCACCGCCCGACAGGCGGCGTCGGGGCGTTGTAACTGATTATTATAATCGCGATCGCCGGCGCCCCGCTAAGCAGAATGCGCCGCTCCGTGGGCAGCCCGCGACCGCGCGGGCGCCCTCGGCGGACCCTGAACGAGGACGCAACGCCATCGTCGTGACCGCCCACCGAGACGCTGTCCAAGACCGGCCGACCGGCGCCGCGCGAGCACGGCCGTCCAGGGCGGCGACGGCATGACCCGCCACGTGCTGCGGCTCGTGCTCGCGCGCGTCGCCGCCGCGGTGCCGGTCGCGTTCGGGCTGCTCCTGTGCTCGTTTCTTCTGATCCGCTTCGTGCCGGGCGGACCGTTCGACCGCGTGCGCGCGCTCACGCCCGAGGTGCGGCATAACCTCGAGCACCGCTACCGGCTCGACCGGCCGCTCGGCGCGCAGTTCGCGGCCTACGTCAGCGCGCTCGCGCACGGCGACCTCGGCGAGTCGCTCAGCCAGCCCGGGCGCGAGGTGCGCGACGTGCTCGCCGACGGCGCGGCCCTCACGCTCACCGTCGGCGGCCTCGCCCTCGCGCTCGCGGTCGCCTTCGGCGTGCCGCTCGGGCTCGTCGCCGCGGCACGGGACCCGGGGCAGGGGCCGGGTGTCGCCGCCGTCGTCACGGCGCTCCTGCAGGCGCTGCCGACCTTCGTCGTCGCGCCCTGCCTCGTGCTCGTGTTCGGCCTCGGGCTGCGCTGGCTGCCGGTCGGCGGCTACAGCGGGCGGCCGCTCGAGCTCGTGTTGCCGGCGGTGACGCTCTCGCTCGTGCCGCTCGCCGAACTCGCCCGCTTTACCGAGGTGCGCGCGCGCGCCGTGCAGGCGAAGCCCTTCGTGCGTGCCGCCCGGCTGCGCGGCCTCGGTGACTGGGTCGTGCTCTGCCACTACGTGCTGCCGCCGACGCTCCTGCCCGTGATCGCCTACGCCGGCCCGCTCGCCGCGGGCGTGCTCGCCGGCTCGCTCGTCACCGAGCGGGTGTTCGGCCTGCCGGGTACCGGTGCCTACCTCGTCGACGGCGCGCTGGCACGCGACTACCCGCTCGTCCTCGGCGCGAGTCTCGCCTACCTCGGGCTCGTGCTCGTCCTGACGCTCGCGGCCGACCTCGCGGCACTCGCGCTCGACCCCGCGGCGCGGCGCGGCGTCGATCCGCGGGAGGCCGGCTGAGCGTGCGGCTGGCCGCGTCCGTGGCGGCGCTGCCCCGGCGGCTCGCGCTG